>NZ_JBFAYO010000016.1:0-176324 GCF_040681325.1 Nocardia sp. NPDC051787 | reverse complement strand
CCCAACGCCATCTCACCGTTATCGGTGCACGGACCATCCGCCAAGACCTGACCCGCCTCCACCCGCTGACCCTCGTCCACAATCGGACGCTGGTTCGAGCAGGTGCCCTGGTTCGAGCGGTTGAATTTGCGCATCCGATAGGACTTGCGGGTACCGTCGTCGGCCATGACGGTGACGTAGTCGGCGGAAACCTCCTCGACCACACCCGGCTTCTCGTTCACCACGACGTCGCCCGCGTCCACGGCGGCACGCAGCTCCATGCCGGTGCCGACGATCGGCGCCTCGGAACGGATCAGCGGCACAGCCTGACGCTGCATGTTCGCACCCATCAGGGCGCGGTTGGCGTCGTCGTGCTCGAGGAACGGAATCATCGCGGTCGCGACCGACACCATCTGACGCGGGGAGACGTCCATGTAGTCGACCTCGGAGGCCGCGACGAGCTCGTTCTCCTCGTTGCCGCGGCGGCACAGCACCCGCTCTTCGAGGAATCGGCCGTCCGCGCCGACCGGCGAGTTGGCCTGAGCCCGCACGTGGCGGTCCTCTTCATCAGCGGTCAGGTAACGGACCTCGTCGGTGACCCGGCCGTCGACGACCTTGCGGTACGGCGTCTCGATGAAGCCGAACGGGTTGACCCGCGCGTACACCGACAGCGACCCGATCAGGCCGATGTTCGGGCCTTCCGGGGTCTCGATCGGGCACATGCGGCCGTAGTGCGACGGGTGCACGTCACGGACTTCCAGGCCGGCGCGCTCACGGGACAGACCACCCGGGCCCAGCGCCGAGAGGCGGCGCTTGTGGGTGAGGCCCGACAGCGGGTTGTTCTGGTCCATGAACTGCGACAGCTGGGAGGTTCCGAAAAACTCCTTGATCGCGGCCACGACCGGGCGGATGTTGATCAGGGTCTGCGGCGTGATCGCCTCGACGTCCTGCGTGGTCATCCGCTCGCGGACCACGCGCTCCATGCGGGAGAGGCCGACCCGGATCTGGTTCTGGATCAGTTCGCCGACGGTGCGCAGGCGACGGTTGCCGAAGTGATCGATGTCGTCCACTTCCACCGGCACCTCGACGCCACCGGGGGCGGTCATGGTCTTGTCGCCCGAGTGCAGGCGGACCAGGTACTCGATGGTGTTGACGATGTCTTCCCTGGTCAGCACCGAACCGATAACCTGCTCGCCCAGGTGGATGCCGAGCTTCTTGTTGATCTTGTACCGGCCGACGCGCGCCAGGTCGTAGCGCTTCTCCTTGAAGAACAGGTTCTCCAGCAGGGTCTGCGCCGACTCCTTGGTCGGCGGCTCGCCCGGACGCAGCTTGCGGTAGATGTCCAGCAGCGCCTCGTCCTGGCCCGCGGTGTTGTCCTTCTCCAGGGTCGACATCATGATCTCGGAGAAGCCGAAGCGCTCGACGATCTCCTCGGTGGTCCACCCCAGTGCCTTGAGCAGCACCGTGACCGGCTGGCGACGCTTGCGGTCGATGCGCACACCTACGGTGTCGCGCTTGTCCACGTCGAACTCCAGCCACGCGCCGCGGCTCGGGATGACGCGCACGCTGTGCAGGTCTTTCTCCGTGCCCTTGTCGACGCTGTGGTCGAAGTAGACACCTGGCGAACGCACCAGCTGCGAGACGACCACGCGCTCGGTGCCGTTGATGATGAACGTGCCCTTGTCGGTCATCATCGGGAAATCACCCATGAAGACCGTCTGGCTCTTGATCTCACCGGTGTTGTTGTTGATGAACTCCGCCGTCACGAACAGCGGAGCCGCGTAGGTCATGTCCTTGTCTTTGCACTCGTCGATCGAGGCCTTGACCTCTTCGAAGCGCGGATCGGAGAAGGACAGGGACATGGAGCCGGAGAAGTCCTCGATCGGGGAGAGCTCCTCGAGCACCTCCTCGAGGCCTCCGACTAGGCCGACGTCGCCGCGAGCGGCCGCACGCTCGCGCCAATCCGGCGAACCGATCAACCAGGCGAACGATTCCGTTTGTAGATCGAGAAGTCCGGGCACCTCCAAGGGCTCACGGATCTTCGCGAAAGACACCCGGGATGGAGCTCCGGGGATTCCGGCAACTGCCTTGGTCTGGGTGGAGACTGCCAAGATGCGTCCTTCCAGCACCTCACGCGCGTCGCGTGGTGGGTCCGCGACCGTCGCTTGTCTGCTACGAATTCCGCTGGTTACAACCCGAACGAAACTCGAACAGGCAACAACGGAAGTAACACCGGAAGGGTGAACTTACGTGTGCAAATCGAGGTATGGACAGGAGGCAGCCAGCGCAACGTCCAAACCTACACCCATGTACACGGAGGTGTCAAAGTACCACCCGTGTGATCCTCCACGTGGCTGGCGCGCCGGGCCGAATTCGCTGGCCGCGTCCGGTGCCGCAATGCGCTGAAAGCCACTGTGACAGCTGCCGCTGTTGTGAATAGCGTGACGGGTCGGGCGAAGCTCGTCAAGTGGCAGGCCCGGCCGAGACCCTAGCGAGATCGCCTGCCGCGCTGGGCCATCCCGGGCGATCCGCCGGACATTACTGGTCGACGATGTCGCTGGCCAGCCAGCGACCGTCCACCTTCTGCATGTGCAGGACGACGGGACCGGCGACGCTGTGCTGCGCCACGCCGTTCTTGCTGGCGCTCACCACCAGATTGACCAGCAGCTCCGCGCGATCGTCGGTGAGCAACGTCACGGCGATCGGGTCGGGCTTGGCATCGGCGCTGGTCTGCGCCTGTTTGACCGCCGAAATGGTGGTTTCGGCGTACTTGTCCAGGTCGGCGAGCATCTTTCCGGTGAGCACCTGCTTCGCGGCGTCCCGGTAGCCGTTGATGTTCTTCACGTCGTAGGCGTAGACGGTCCGCAGCGCGTGGTCGGCGGCCGCGCGCACCTCCTGGGTGGCCTCGTTGTTCACGTACGCCTGGTTCGAGGTGTCCACTCCGGGCCGCTGGGCGGCGAGCCATGCGAAGGCGCCCAGCACCAGCGCGGCGACCAGCAATCCCGCGACGACGCCCCAGCGCGGACGTCCGGCCTCTCGGCGGCCGTCCACCTGCCACGGCAGCATCCCGCGCCATCGCGATAGTCCGGCCGTCTCCTGGCGCTGCTCGACGCGGGAGGCACCGGATACCCCGGCAGGCCGGGAAACGCCCGCCACGCGCGGCTTGCGGCCCGGTGCGGTGCGCTCGGTCCTGGGGGTCGCGGTGTGCGACGGCTGTTCGGCGGCTGGGCGGCGCTTGGACGTGACCCGGTTGACCGGTCGGCGAGACGTCATGGAAGTCCTCCTACGATCCCGGCTTCGGCGCGGCGGGCTGATCCCCCGCAGGCGCGGGCGACTGCGGGCCGGGGCCACCGCTCAGCAGCACCGGCTGGCCGAGCGAGGAGATCTGCTCGGCCTTCCACACCTCGCCGTCCTTGGCCACGTCGACGGTCCAGCTATAGCGGTACTCCGCGGACGGCTTGTCCTCGGCCTTCTCCGTCACCTGCAGCACGACCAGCGCCGACGCTTTGTCCTGCTCGCTGTTGAGCGAAGTCAGGGCGGCGCCGAGCACCTTCGAGGTCATCCCGACGCCGCTCTGCTGGGCCAGCTTCTCCGCCTGGTCCTTGTTCTTCGTGGCCGAGTCCAGTAGCGCGCCGGTCATCGACGACCTGGCCAGCGCGAGCGAGCCGGACACGTCATCGAGGTTCATCGACGTCATGTTCAGCGCGGCCTGGCGTGCGGCGTCCAAAGCGGTGTCGCGCGCGTCGGCACGCGGGCCGTCGGTGAGCGCGGCACGAACCCAGCCCGAGCCGAACCACGCGGCGGCGACCAGGGCAACCACCAGCACCGCGGCCGAGCCGGCGAACGCCGCCCTGCCGAGCACCGCCGCGACGCCGGAGCGCCGCTGCGCGGCATCGGTCCGGTCCTCCGCGGATGCGGCGGCGGGAGCTCCGACCGGCTCCACGGTCGCTTCCGCCGCGGCCGCCGCGGCCTCCGGCGCTTCCTGCGCGGAATCACTCACGCGAGACACCCTAACGTCATTGCTCCTGGTCACCGCTTCGGCGTGACCCCCAGCAGGGTCGACAGCTGCACGGCGACCGGAGTCAGATTCAGCTTTTCCGGATCGGTCTTGGGATTGGCGTCCCAGGGCTGCGCAATGGCCGGATCGGCGAGCTCGGCGCGTTCGCCACCCCGGACGGCAGTCGGATTACCGAAGGGCACAAGACATTTGGCGTCCTTGTTGAACGGGAACTCGTCGCGCGTGTCGTCGAAATCCGGGTTCTGCGCCTTCATCTGTTCGAGGATCCGATACGTGCCCTCGTAGCCCACGGTACAGGCGGGCGGATTGTTGGTCTCCAGTACCAAACCGAAGTGGCTGGTGCCGTCACCCGGCGCGGTGGAGGATCCGCCGATAGACAGCTGCGGAAGGAACTGCAGCAGCGGTCGGATGGCATAGAACTTCGGCGAGATCGCCTGCAGCGTCGAGCGCAGGTTCGCCAAGTCCTGGGTGAGCGCGCCGCCGCTCTCATCGATCAGCGCGCCGATCTGCTCACCCGCGGCGGTTCCGGTGCCGATCAGCCTGCGCACGTCGGGATCGCTGGAGCGCAACTGGTCGGTGAGCTTGTCCAGACCGTCGCTGAACTCGCGGATGGCGGCGGACTGCTCGGCTTGGGTACCAAGCGCGATCCTGCCGTCCCGGATCAGCTGGATGGTCTGCGGCAGCGTCGCGTGGAAGGTCTCGGTGAACTGGTTCAGCGATTCGACCAGCACCTGCAGATCGTCACCCTTGCCGTCGAACGCCTTGCCGAGTTCACGCACCGTGGTGTTGAGCGCGTTCAGATCCACCGACCGGGTGAAGTTGTCCACACTGGCCACCAACTGCTCGACCGGCACCGGCGTGGTCACCTCGGTGATCACCGAGTTGTCGTGCAGGTACGGACCCCCGTCCGAGGTGGGTTGCAGATCGAGGTACTGCTCGCCGATCGCGGATCGGTTGGCCACGACGGCTTTCGCCGAGGCCGGGATATCCGGCGAACTCGAATCGATGATCAGGTTCATCAGCACGCCGTCGTCGGTGAGCTCGAGCTCGCCGACCCGGCCGACCGGGACGCCGCGGTAGGTCACTTCGGCGCCCTTGTAGATACCGCCGGTCTGCGCCGCCTGCACCTGCACCCTGTACTGACCGAATCCGAACATCTGGTCGAGCCGGATGTACTTGGCGCCGACGAAGACCACGCCGACCACCGCGATCACCACGAACGTGATCAGCTGCCACCGGACCAGACGTGTCACCGCGGACCACTCCCTACGCTCTGTTGTGTCCCGCCGCCCACCCCGAGTTGTTCGAGGATCGCCCCGACCGGACCCGCGGGCACGCCCGGCGCGGGCGGCTGCGCCATGAGCGGCGGCAGCGGCAGGATCGACACCGTCGGCCAGCCCGGCCGCGGACCGTTGCCGCCGTAGTACGGGTTGGTCGGGTCCACCGGCACCGGCGGGCCGAGCGGCGGGATGTAGACCGGATCGGGTTTGCCCACGCCCAGATTGCTGAGCGTGACGCCGATCTGCTGGTCCACCGACAACCAGGTGTTGACCTGCCCGCCGAAGGTGCTCTCCAGCGCCGAGTCGGGGAACGGATAGGTCGGAATCAGCGGGAACGCGGTCACCAGATCCGGTGCCGAGCGGCCGAGTTCCTGCAGCGTAGGCCGCAGCGCGGTGAGATCGCGGATCAGGTCGTCCTTCGACGTGTTCAGCACGTCGAAGCCGGCCTGGCCGAGCCGGTCCAGCTGGGCGAGCAGTCCGATCAGTTGCGGTCGCTGCTCTTCCAGGATCGTGATGCCCTCGGGCAACTGCTCGAGGATCTTGCCGATCTGCTCGGTCTGCGTGCTGACCCTGCTGCTGAGCAGATCGAGGCCGTCCAGCGCCCTTGTGATGTCGTCCACCTGGTCGTTCAGGCCGTTGATCAGCGTGTTCGCCTGCTCGATCAGCGAGCGCACGCGCTCCTCGCGGCCCCCGAAGGTGTTGTTCAGCTCGGTGACGATCGGCTGCAACTGCGCCACACCGCCGCCGTTGAGCAGCAGCGACAGCGCGCCGAGCACCTGCTCGATCTCGGTGGCGTGCCTGGTGCGGTCGAGCGGGATCACCGAGCCGTCGCCCAGGCGGCGCGGATCCGGGTCGGCGACGGGGCGGGACAGCTCGATGAACTTCTCACCGAGCAGATTCGACTGCCTGACCTCGGCGTGCGCGTTCGCGGGCAGGTCCACCGACGACTGCACCAGGGTGCGCACGGTCGCGGTCCACTGGTCCTTGCCGATGGTGATCTCCTCGACCCGGCCGACCGGCACGCCGTCGACCTTGACCGCCGACTGCGGCACCAAGTCGAGTACGTCGTCGAACTGGATGTCGATGTGGATCGGGTGCTCGCCGACATCGGCGCCACCGGGCAGCGGCACGCTGTAGATACCGTCGGCAGCGCACGAGGTGACCAGCGCGGCGGACATGCCGAGCGCCAGCGCGGCGCCGAGACCCCGCGCGACGGAACGGATTCGGGCGGTCATCGGTCTCCTCCCTGCGACGGCGGAAGCCGATCCGACTCGGTCCCCGGCACCGTGCCCGGCACCGGGTCGCGCTGCTGGTTCTCGCCGCTGAGAATGCCGAACGGCAGGATCAGCGTCGGGGTCTTCACTCCGGCGGTGATCTGGTCGGTGATTTCCTTGCAGTGGTCGAGAATCGGCCGCATCTGCCTGCCGAGCGCCTCGAACTCGGGGTCGCCCGGCATCAGCTTGGAGAGGTCGAGCATCTTGCACACCACGCCGAACGGGTCCTGCAGGTCGGTGAAATTGGCGCGCATGTCGAGGGTGCCGGATTCGGCGTTGTGCACGTTGATCAGATTGCTCAGCGCCAACGGCAGCACCGGAAGCAGGGCAGCAAGATCGTTGCGTTGATCGGACAGCGTCTTGGTGAGCGTGGTCAGCCCTTCGGCATTGCTCGCGATCAGATCCCGGTTGTCGTCGATGAAGCGGGCAACGTCACCCAGCGCAATCGACAGCAAATGCAATGCGGCGCCGAGATCTTCGCGTTCGTCGGCCAGGAACGTGGACAAGTCGGCCAGCTGGACATTGAACTGCCGCACCTGCTGATCGTTCTGCGCCAGCATGGTGACGAAGGCTTGCAGATTCTTGATCGTGTCGAAGATATCCCCACGAGCGTCCGACAGGTACCGTGCCGCCCGCGACAACTGGGTGAGGCTGTTGGCCAGCGCCTCGCCGTTGCCGGCCAGGTTCGCCGCGCCGGTGCGCACGAGTTCGTTCACCGCGCCATCGGCGTTGGCTCCCTTGGGACCCAACGCGTCCGACAGCTCGGTGATGCTCTTGTACAGCTCGTCCACTTCGACGGGGGTAACGGTGCGGTCACGCGGAATGGTCCCGTTGCGCGGCATCTTCGGTCCGTCTTTGTAGACCGGGGTCAGCTGGATGTAGCGGTCCGACACGATCGACGGCGTGATCTGCGCGGCCCGCGCGCCCGCGGGCACGTCGTACTTGCGATCCACGCTCATGACGATCTTGACCTGATCGCCCTGCGGCTCCACCGAATCCACCGAGCCGACCGGCACACCGAGAATGCGCACGTCCGAGCCTTCGTAGATGCCGACCGAGCGATCGAAGTACGCGGTGATCTTGGTGGTGGTCAGCCGGTTGAACAGCCACCACAGCACTACGGCCACCAGCACGGCCAGGACGACGACCAACGCGATGGCCACCTTGCCGCCGCGGCCGGAATTGCGCACCGCTCCGACGGGATCGCTGCGCCAGTTCTCCGCCACGTCAGTTACCTCCCAGGGTGCGGACCGGCGGACGGTAGCCGGGGATCTCGGGCAGCGCGGGCGGAACGAGGTTGACGATCACCGCGTCGAACCAGCGCCCGGTGCCGAGCACGTTGGCGTAGAGGCCGTAGAAGGGCGCCGCGAGTTCCAGTGTCTTGGAGATGTTCTGCTGGTTGGCGTTGAGCAGGTCGATCGAGGCGCGCAGGTTGGTCAGCGCGGGCCCGATCTGCTCCTCGTTGTCGTGCACCAGCGCGGTCAGCTCCGCCGACACGGATTTGGCGCCGTCCAGCAGCTGTGCGATGGACCGCTGGCGGATGTTCAGCTCGGCGAGCAACTGACCACCCGAGGCCAGCAGCCGCTCGAACTCGGCGTTGCGGTCGGCGAGGATCTGGGTGGTCTGCCTGGTCGCGGCGAACAGCTTCTTCAGCTCCTGGTCACGTTTGGCCAGTGTCTCCGACAGCCGCGCCACACCGTCGATGGAGCCGCGGATCTCCGGCGGCGTCGTCTCGAACGCCTCCGACAGCACCCGCATGCTGGTGGCCAGCTGGGCGGTGTCGATCTGGTCGATATTGCGGGCCGCGTCGGTGAACGCGTCCACCACGTCGTACGGAGAAACCGTGCGCGACAGCGGAATCCGCGTATCCGGGTCGGCGGGCTTCGATCCCCTCGGGTCCAGCGCCAGATACTTCTGCCCGAGCAGGGTCTTGATCTGGATGGACGCGGTGGTCTCGTTGCCGATCCACGCGTCCCGGGTGCGGAAGTCCACGACAACGCGGTCGCCGTCGAGCCGGACATCGGACACCGAACCGACCTTGACGCCCGCGATCCGGACTTCGTTGCCCCCCTTCAGACCCGCGGCCTCGGTGAACTCCGCGGTGTACTTGGTACCGGCCCCGATGATGGGCAGCCGGTCGAGGAAGAACGCCGACACCGTCACCAGGAGCACGATGGCGAGGCCGAGCACGCCCATGAACGCCGGGCTGCGTTGGCCGAGCAGGGTGCGATCTTCCATCAACGAGCCCTCCCCTGGCAGCGCGGCGCCGCGTTGGTGTACAGCGGCTGGTTGATCGTCGGCATACCGGCGGGCAGGTTGAGCTGCGGCGCGTCGACCGCGCCCGGCCCGACGACGATATCGATGCCACACAGATAGAACTGGAACCAGGAGCCGTAGCTACCGGCGCGGCCGAGCTTTTCCATCTTGATCGGCAGGTTGTACAGCGCTTCGTTCACCTCGTCCTGGCGTTGGTCGAGGGTGCCGGTCAGCTGGCTCAGGCCCGCGATCGAGCCCTGCAGCGTCGGACGGACCGGCACCAGCAGGTCGGAGGTTGCCGAGGTCAGGTCGGCGAGCGAGGTCACCGAGCGCCCGATGGTGTCGCGTTCCGCGGCGAGTCCACTGATCAGCGCCTCGGTGTTCACGATCAACTGGTCGAATTGGTCGTCGCGCTGGTTGACCGTGTCCAGCACGGCGGTCAGGTTACGGGTCAGCTCACCGATCACGGCGTCCTTGTCCGCGATCTTGTTGGTCAGATTCGCCGTGCTCGCGACCAGATCGTGGATCGTGCCCTGCTCGCCCTGGAAGACCTGGATGATCTCGAAGGACAGCTTGTTCACGTCCTCGGCGGTCAGCGTGCGGAACAGCGGCCGGAAGCCGTTGAACAGAGTGGTGAGGTTCAACGCGGGCCTGGTCCGCTCCAACGGGATGGTGGCGCCCTCGGTCAGCTTGCGGCCCTGCGCCCCGGTGCCCTGTTCCAAGGCGATGTAGCGCTGGCCGACCAAGTTGCGGTACCTGATCGTCGCGGTGGTCGAGGCGGGCAACCAGTCCCGGTCGGTGAGATCGAACTTCACCTCGGCCACACGCTTGTCCACAATCGACACATCGGTGACCTTGCCGACCCGCACGCCCGCGATGCGCACCTCGTCACCGCGGTTGAGCGCGGTGACGTCGGTGAATCTGGCCTTGAACCCGGTGCCACCGCGGCTGTAGTTGGCGATGGACAATCCGAGCATGGTGGTCACGAACAAGGTCACCACCGCGAAGATGATCAGCTTGGCCAGCGGTCCGCCCAGGCCACGCAACGGCTGCCTCATCGCACGCTTACCTCGCTTCCGCGGAACGCGGGCGCACCGGCCCGGGTCACCCAGCCCGGCACCTGATCCGGCGCGACACCATTGGCCGCGCCGTAGATCGCGCCGAGCGACTGCTGCTCCATCGGGGAACCGGCGATCGTGGGCATCTTGCTCGCCGGGTAGACGCCGAACTGCGGCGGCTCCAGCTTGCCGATCTCCTGGTCACCGGGGTTGCGGCTGGGCACCGCGTAGGAGCCGTCGTTGTTCGGACCGCCGGTGTACTGGCCGGGGTCGACGCCCAACGGCATCTCGGGGATACACCACGGTCCCCTGGTGTCCAGCCAGCGCGGTTCGTCCTGGTTCGGCAGGTACTTGCCGCGAGTATTGGTCAGTTCGATGGTGACCCGCGAGCCGGGCCGATCGGTGCCCTTGCCGAAGATCTTGTCGATGCGCGGCTTCAACTGCGCGAAGTTCGCCAGCGAGCAGGCGTAGTTCGGCGAGTAATAGGCCAGCTGCTCGAGTGCCGGACGCGAGTCGGCGGCCACCTCGATGATGTTGTCGCGGTTGGCGATCAGGAAATCGGCGGTGATCGCCGAGGTCGGCGTCAGGGTCTGGTAGAGCACATCGATGTCGGTGCGCCGCTGCACGATCGTCGCGTTGGTGGTGCGCAGGTTGTCCAGCGCCTGGATCAGCTGCGGGGCCGCGTCGGAGTACGTGGCGGCCACCTCGGCGAAACTGCGCAGGTCGGCCCGCAGATCGGGAAGCACGCCGTTGACCTGGCGGAAGATCTCGTCCAGCCGGTCCAGACTCTGACCGAGCGCGAGGCCTTGACCGGCCAGAGCCTGGGACAGTGCGCCCAGGGTGGCGGCGAGGTCTTGCGGCGGAATCGCCTGCAGCAGCGGTAGCAGGTCATCGAGCAGCTTGCTCAGCTCGACGGCGTTGCCGCTGACGTCCTGGTGCAGCGTCACGCCGTCGGTCAGCTGCTTCGGACTCGGGTCCTCCGGGATCACCAGGTCCACATAGCGCTCACCGAACAGCGTCTTGGGCAGGAGCCGCGCAGTCGCGTTGACCGGAATCTGTTGCGCCTTGTCCGGATCGATGGCCAGGCGCAGCGTCACCTCGCCGCCCTCGGAACGGCTCGAGCGCACCTCGCCGACGGTGACTCCGCGGGCCTTCACGTCCGCGTTGCGGGTCAGCGCGTTGCCCACGGTGTCGGTGATCAGATCGACCTGCACGGTCCGCACGAACTGTTTGTTGTAGATCGCGACCGTCGTCCACAGGAACAGCGCCACCACGGCGAAGAACGCGATGCCGAGCACCCGGACGCGCAGCTTCTCCGTCGAACGCCAGGTCTGCACCCCGCGGGTCATCCGGCCACCCGGACCGTGGTCGTGGTGCCCCAGATGGCGAGGCTGAGGAAGAAGTCGAGGATGTTCACCAGCACGATTGCGGCGCGGACCGCGCGACCGACCGCGACGCCGACGCCCGCAGGGCCGCCGGTGGCGTGGAAGCCGTAGTAGCAGTGCACCATGATGATCACGAAGGCGAAGACCAGCACCTTGAGGAACGAATAGAGGACGTCCTCCGGTGGCAGGAACAAACTGAAATAGTGGTCATAGGACCCGCTGGACTGCCCGCTGAACCAAATGCTGACCATTCGGGAGGCGAGGAACGTGCCGAGCAGGCCCACGATGTACAGCGGGATCACCGCGAGGAATCCGGCGATCACGCGGCTGGTGACCAGGAACGGAATGCCGGGGACCGCCATCACCTCGAGCGCGTCGATCTCCTCGGAGATCCGCATGGCGCCCAGCTGCGCGGTGAAACCGCAGCCGACCGTTGCCGATAGCGCCAGCGCGGCGACCAGCGGTGCGATCTCGCGGGTATTGATGTAGGCGGTGAGGAAGCCGGTGAGCGCCGAGCTGCCGAGTGCGTCGAGCGCCTTGAAGCCCTGGAGGCCGACGACGACGCCGACCGAGCCGGACATGAACACGATGACGCCGATGGTTCCGCCGATCACCGCGAGCGCGCCGGTGCCGAAGGTGACTTCGGCCAGCAGCCGCATGACCTCCTTGCGGTAGTGCACGGCGGTGCGCGGGATCCAGGCGATGGCCCGGGAGTAGAACGACATTTGGTCGCCCGCGCGATCGATGACGTTGAGCGGCATGCGGATGACTTCTCCGGCCCGGCGCATCGACCTTGCGACCGGGGTGCGATATGACGTGGCCATCGATCAGGAGCCCTTGGCCGGGACGACTTGCAGGTACACCAGGGTCAGAATGAGGTTTACGAAGAACAGCACCATGAATGTGATCACCACGGATTGGTTCACCGCGTCACCGACTCCTTTCGGACCCCCTTTGGGATGCAACCCCTTGTACGCGGCGATCACGCCGGCGATGAGGCCGAACACCGCTGCCTTGATCTCGCCGATCCACAGGTCCGGCAGCTGCGCGAGCGCGGAGAACGACGCCAGGTAGGCGCCGGGCGTTCCGCCTTGCAGCAGCACGTTGAAGAAGTAGCCGCCCGCGATACCGACCACCGACACCAGGCCGTTGAGCAGCAACGCCACCAGCATCATGCCGATCACGCGCGGTACGACGAGCTTTCGCACCGGATCGACACCGAGCACCTCCATGGCATCGATTTCCTCGCGGATGGTGCGTGAGCCGAGATCGGCGGCCACCGCCGACCCGGCCGCGCCCGCGATGATCAGCGCCGTGACGACCGGAGCCGCCTGCTGGACGGTGGCCAGCACACTGGTCGCGCCGGTGAAGGACTCGGCGCCCAGTTGTTTGATCAGCGAGCCGGTTTGCAATGCCACGACCGCGCCGAACGGAATCGCGACCAGCGCGCTGGGCAGGATCGAAACACTCGCGATGAACCACGACTGCTCGATGAACTCCCGCCACTCGAAGGGTCGGCGGAACGTCTTGCGGAGGACATCGATGAACAGCGCAAAGATGTTGCCGACCTGGGTAAACCCCGACTCCAGTGGAGTTCGCAATCGCGCCAGGGTGGAATTCACAATCGCAGATGTTACCCGTTAGTTGTGTTGTGTCGCACGGTGGCGTCGTACGCGCCGCCTTGGTAATTCGCCAGGTCGCCGCCGTTATACGCCATCACCTGCGTGTCGTCGTTCTCGGCAAGTGATTCGCGAATCGCGACCTGAGCCGCGTGCGGCAGCGTGTGCATGATCTCCCGGACGCGCTCTTTACGCCGCAGCACCGCTTGACGCACCGGCATGCCCGGCGTCGCCCGCATCTGCGGGATGATCCCCTCGACCTCCTCGGCGCCGCCGTGGTGGTGACCGGCGTCCACCAGCGCCTGCTCGCGCGCCATCTGAGCCTCGTCCTTCTCCTCGGACATACCGATCGGACCGATCATCCGGCCGTTGAGGAACTGCTTGACCACTGGCTCCTCCGAGGTCAGCAACACCTCCCGCGGACCGAACATCACCAACTGGCGGCGGAACAGCATGCCGATGTTGTCCGGCACCGTCCGGGCCAGGTTGATGTTGTGCGTGACGATCAGGATCGTGGCGTCGATCTGCGCGTTGATATCGATCAGCAACTGCGACAGATACGACGTGCGCACCGGGTCCAGACCCGAGTCCGGCTCATCGACCAGGATGATCTGCGGATCCAGCACCAGCGCGCGGGCCAGCCCGGCACGCTTACGCATACCGCCGGAAATCTCACCGGGGAGTTTGCCCTCGGCCCCGAGCAGACCGGTCAGCTCCAGCTTCTCCATCACGATCTTCTTGATCTCGGATTCGCTCTTCTTGGTGTGCTCGCGCAACGGGAACGCCACGTTGTCGAACAGATTCATCGACCCGAACAGCGCACCATCCTGAAACAGCACACCGAACAGCTTGCGAATCTCGTACAGCTCCTTGTTGGAGCAGGTGGTGATATCCGTGCCGTCGACATAGATGGAGCCGCGCTCCGGACGCAACAGACCGATCAGCGACTTCAGGAACACCGACTTACCGGTGCCCGACGGGCCCAGCAGCGCGCTCACCTCGCCCGACGGCAACGTCAGAGACACGTCCTGCCAAATTCGCTGCGAACCGAAGGACTTGGTTACACCCTCGGTCCTGACCTCGACGCCCACGCCAACCTCCACAATTCTCAGCAAGCTGCCCACCGGCGGAACCGCGCGCTCGGTCATCGCGGTGCGTCACGTCACAGTGGGTGCGGTCACTGTAACCCATGAGAGAGACGGGGCACACCCCTGACTTGACTGAAGAGTAACTCCATAAAGCCGCTTGTATTCGGAGCAGTGCCGAGGTCACAAAAAAGAGCAATGATTTTCGGAAAAATAACAAACGGGCGGCCCCTAATGGGACCGCCCGTTCGCGTGTTTTCGGTCTGGAATTACTTGACCGCGACCTTGGCGCCGGCCTCTTCCAGCTTCGCCTTGGCAGCCTCGGCGGCTTCCTTGGCCACCTTCTCCAGGATCGGCTTCGGGGCGCTCTCGACGAGGTCCTTGGCTTCCTTCAGGCCCAGGCCGGAGACGATCTCGCGGACCACCTTGATGACCTGGATCTTCTTGTCGCCGGCACCCTCGAGGATGACGTCGAACTCGTCCTGCTCCTCGGCGGCCTCGGCCGGAGCGGCGGCACCGCCGACGGCGGCGACCGCGACCGGGGCAGCCGCGGTGACCTCGAACTTCTCCTCGAACTTCTTGACGAAGTCCGACAGCTCGAGCAGGGTCATGTTGCCGAAGACCTCGAGCAGTTCGTCAACGTTGGCCATGGTTGTATTCCTTTCGGTAGTTGATGTCTATGCGGGCGAGTCGTGCGGCGAGTCGTTCCGCACGGATTACTCGGCGGCAGTTCCGCCTTCTTCGGCCTGCTTCTTCTCCTGCAGCGCGGCGGCCAGGCGGGCCACCTGCGAGGCGGGAGCGTTGAACAGACCGGCGGCCTTCGCCAGGTTGCCCTTCAGGGCGCCGGCGAGCTTGGCCAGCAAGACCTCGCGGGTCTCCAGGTCGGCGATGCGCTCGACCTCGGACACGGACAGCGGAGCGCCGTCCATGTAGCCGCCCTTGATGACAAGCGCCTTGTTGTCCTTCGCGAAGGTTTTCAGCGCCTTGGCCGCGTTGACCGGCTCACCGGTGATGAAGGTGATCGCAGTCGGGCCGACGAACAGTTCGTCGAGGCCTTCCACGCCCGCCTCGGCGGCGGCCCGCTTGACCAGGGTGTTCTTGGCGACGGAGTACGTGGCCTCAGCGCCGAGCGCGCGCCGCAGCTCGGTGAGCTTGCCGACCGACAGGCCACGGTATTCCGTGACGACGGTGGCCGTCGAGCTCCTGAACTGCTCCGCGATCTCCGCGACCGCGGTGACCTTCTCGGGTTTTGCCATACTTCGCCTCCTCTCTGATGGTCGGTTCGTACACGCGAACTACCGATCAGGGTCGGCGACAAAACAAACGCCCCGAACGCAGAGCGTTCCGGGGCGCAACAGAAAACCGGTCCGGCGCAATGCGCTCGGATCAATTCCCAGCCTCGGCTCTCCCTGCGTGGGCCGCCGGCAATGTCGCCGGACCTTCGACCGAACCCATGCGGGATCGGCGACCAACGGTCTTCGGTAGAACGGATTGGGTAGCGATCGAACTTGTCGATAACTGACGTCCAATGTACCCGGACTGGTTCCCATCTGCCAAAACGGCCCTTCGCTGGGACATGATCGCTACCTGCCGGCCTTCGATTTACGTGTCGTAACTCACTTTTCACCTGGGATGTGGCAGACATCGCCCAAATAAACTGTTACCCAGAGTGACACCTACTGCTTAGGCTCCGAGCTATGGCAACCTCCATAGTCGATCCACCGATGCTGCTGGAACGACGTACCGCGCGCTTCCTCGCCCTGGCCGTGATCTGCCTGGCGGAATTGCTGGTCGTCCTGGACAACACCATCGTCAACGTGGCGCTGCCCTCCCTGGGCGTCGAACTATCCACCGGTATCAGCGGCCTGCAATGGGTCGTCGATGCGTACACGCTCAGCTTCGCCGGGCTTCTGCTCGCCTTCGGCAACCTCGGCGATCGCTATGGTCGCCGCCGCGTCATGATGATCGGCCTGATCGGCGTCGCCGTCATGTCGGTCGGCGGAGCTCTGTCGAACTCGATGGGAGCGGTCATCGCGGCACGCGCCGCCATGGGCGTCTTCGCTGCCGCCGTTTTCCCCGCGACGCTCGCCTTGATCATCAACATCTTCACCGACCGAAGGGAGCGCGCGCTCGCTGTCGGCGCGTGGACCGCCATGGCGGGCTTCGCGATCGCCATCGGCCCGATCTCGGGCGGGTGGCTGCTCGAGCACTTCACCTGGCACGCGGTGTTCTGGATCAACGTGCCTGCGGCGCTCATCGCGTTGGCCGCCACACTGATCTGGGTGCCCGAGTCACGATCGGATCGGGTGGGACGGCTCGACACGCTCGGCATCACGCTGTCCATCGCCGGCATCACGCTGCTGGTGTGGTCGATTATCGAAGCCCCGCGCCATGGCTGGCTGTCGGTGACCACACTCGGCGTCGGCGCGTTCGGCGCTGTGCTGCTCGCCACATTCATCGCCTGGGAATTACGCACCCCCGCACCGATTCTCGATATGCGGCTGTTCCGCGACCGCCGGTTCTCGATGCCGGCCATGGCCATCGCGGTCGGTTATTTCTCGATGTTCGGATTCCTCTTCCTGATCACCCAGTACTTCCAGGGCGTCCGGGAATACACACCGCTCGAATTCGGCATCGCGTCTTTGCCTTTCGCGTTCTCGGTGGCGATCGGCGCGCCGATCGCGACGCTGCTCGGGCAGCGGCTCGGCACCACGCCCGTCATCGTGTTCGGTCTGCTGCTGACCGGTCTGGGCCTGTATCTCGGTGGCCAGGTCACTGTGGACAGCGCGTATGTGACCGATGTGCTGCCATCCATGGTCTCGATGGCGCTCGGCCTGGCCATCGTGCAGGGCCCGGCCACCGAATCCATCATGGGTTCGCTTCCGCTGAACGAGGCGGGCGCCGGGTCGGCGGTCAACGACACCACCCGCGAGATCGGCGGCACGCTCGGCGTCGCCGTGCTCGGCTCGATCGTGGCCTCGTACTACAGCACCCGGATCGGGCCGCGCATCGATGCCGTACCGGCCGGGATGATGAACGACACCGAGAAGGGGCTGGTGAAGGCCAGCCTGCTGAGCGTCATCGAAATGCGCAAACGACCACTGGCTCCGTTCTTCGAAACGCAGCGAGAGAACTTGATCATCGCCATGAAGACCGCGATGCTCCAGGGTTCGCATGCCGCGTCGCTGGTGGCCGCAAGCGCGGTCATCGGGTGCGCGGTCCTCGTAGCCGTCGTCCTGCCCTGGGGCGTGCCGGATCGCGATGCCGTGTTGCTCGGATGGCGCAAATCCACGCAGCCGCAGGAAGATCCGGCGCGGTAGCGCCCACTGGACACCGCCGCCGACCCAGGATGCCGCGCCGGGGCAGGATACGGGCGGCGGGGCGCCGGTACACGGGCTGCCCGTCCGTGTACCGGCGCGTGGCGTTCTCAGGGCGTTGCGCGCTGCGCGTGCCGTGCGAGCCGACGCAATACCGCGGACGCGCCGGACCGGAATTCGGCGTCAGCGATCAGTCCATCCCGGCCGACGTCGTGGCGAAGTACCGGCAGGCGCCGGCAGGCGCCGAGATCGACGTCGGCGCCTACATATGCGAGCACGCTCCGCAGAGTCGCGGTCGCGCCGTCACCCCGGCCGACCGGCGCGACAGTGATCCATGCGACCGGCTTCTCGTAGAGGTCACCGGTGCCGACTGTCCAGTCGAGCAGGTTCTTCAGGCTGCCGGGCAGCGTGCCCGCGTATTCCGGCGTGGAGAACAGGACCGCATCGGCGTCCGAGAGCTGTTCACGCAGTGCGAGAACAGACGGATGCGCCGAGCCGTCGTCGTCCGGGGCGAAGGCGGGCAATGCCGCTAGGTCGTCGTACCACCGGGTTCTGATGCCGTCCGGGGCAATCGCCGAGACCGTGCGCAATGCGGCGGAATTGGTGGACGCGGAGCGAGTGCTGCCGGAGATCAACAGGACGACTGTCACATCGAACGCAACCACGCCGCCGGGCGAATTAGTCCGGAAAGAGCAATGGCGGGAACGCGAAACGCGTTCCCGCCATTGCGGTGGTGTTCAGGTGCTGCTTACGCGTCCTCGTCGAGGAGGTTGCGGGTGCGGTTCGGGTCCACCGGGATGCCCGGTCCGGTGTTCGTCGAGACCGTCACCTTCTTGACGTAGCGGCCCTTGGCGGTCGACGGCTTGGCGCGCAGGATCTCGTCCAGCGCGGCGCCGTAGTTCTCCACCAGCTTGGTGTCGTCGAAGGACGCCTTGCCGATCACGAAGTGCAGGTTGGCCTGCTTGTCGACGCGGAAGTTGATCTTGCCACCCTTGATGTCGTTGACCGCCTTGGTCACGTCGGTGGTGACCGTGCCCGTCTTCGGGTTCGGCATCAGACCGCGCGGGCCGAGGACACGCGCGATGCGTCCGACCTTGGCCATCTGGTCGGGGGTGGCGATCGCGGCGTCGAAGTCCAGCCAGCCGCCCTGGATCCGCTCGATCAGATCCTCGGCGCCGACGGCGTCGGCGCCGGCGGCCTCGGCCTCGGCGGCCTTCTCGCCGGCCGCGAACACGATGACGCGGGCGGTCTTACCGGTGCCGTGCGGCAGGTTGACGGTGCCGCGGACCATCTGGTCGGCCTTGCGGGGATCCACACCGAGACGCACGGCGACCTCGACGGTCGCGTCGGTCTTGGTGCTGGCGGTGTCCTTCGCCAGGCGCGCGGCGGCCAGCGGGGAGTAGAGCTTGGTGCGATCGACCTTCTCGGCCGCGGCGAGATATGCCTTGCTTCGTTTTGCCATGATTCTCTGTCCTTGTGTGTGGTTCAGATGTGGTTATCGGGCCTGGCCGGCCCTCCCACCGTGCGGCGAGTGCGCTCAGCCCTCGACGGTGATGCCCATCGAACGCGCGGTACCCGCGATGATCTTGGCCGCCTGATCGAGATCGTTGGCGTTCAGATCTTCCTGCTTGGTCTTGGCGATCTCGCGCACCTGGTCCATGGTCACCTTGGCGACCTTGTTGCGGTGCGGCTCGGCCGAGCCCTTCTGCACGCCCGCGGCCTTGAGCAGCAGCTTGGCGGCCGGCGGGGTCTTCAGCTTGAAGTCGAAGGACCGGTCCTCGTACACCGAGATCTCGACCGGGATGACGTTGCCGCGCTGCGACTCGGTCGCGGCGTTGTACGCCTTGCAGAACTCCATGATATTGACGCCGTGCTGACCGAGCGCGGGGCCGACCGGAGGGGCCGGGTTCGCCTGGCCGGCCTGGATCTGAAGCTTGATGATCCCGGCGAGCTTCTTCTTCTTGGGGGGCATCTTTCTTTCCTAGGTGGTTGTAGTCCTTGCTCTTTGCAAGTCGTGGTGTTGCGATCCTCGGCCGGGGATTCACCCTGCCGCTGAAAGAACGGGTCTAGATCTTCGCGACCTGGGTGAACGCCAGCTCGACCGGCGTCTCGCGGCCGAAGATCGACACGAGCACCTTGAGCTTCTGCTGTTCGGCGTTGACCTCGGAGATGCTGGCGGGCAGCGTCGCGAACGGGCCGTCCATCACCGTCACCGACTCGCCGACCTCGAAATCGACCTCGATGACCGGCTTCGGCGCGACCTCGCCGCCCGCGGTCTCGGTGGTCGCCACGGCGGCGGCCGCGGCCGGCTTCTTCTGCTGCTGCGCGGCCGGGACCAGGAACTTCACCACGTCGTCGATGGACAGCGGCGACGGGCGCGAAGTGGCGCCGACGAATCCGGTGACACCGGGGGTGTTGCGCACGGCGCCCCACGACTCGTCGTTGAGCTCCATCCGGACCAGGATGTAGCCGGGCAGCACCTTGCGGTTGACGTGCTTACGCTGGCCGTTCTTGATCTCGGTGACCTCTTCGGTGGGCACCTCGACCTGGAAGATGTAGTCCTCCAGGTCCAGGTTCTGCACGCGGGTCTCGAGGTTGGCCTTCACCTTGTTCTCGTAGCCCGCGTAGGAGTGGATGACATACCACTCGCCGGGGGCGCGCCGCAGCACGGCCTTCATCTCGGCGACGGGATCGGCGGGCTCGGCATCGACAGCAGCGGTGGGGGCGGACTCAGCGGGCTCCGATTCCTCGACCGGGGACTCGTCGGTCGCGAACTCCTCGACGGAGTCGGTGGGCTCGGCCACCGCGTCGTCGGCCGGGAACTTGTCGTGTGTGTCGTTCTCCGGGGTGCTCACTGGGGCACTCGCTTCCTGTGTCGTCACGTACATCCTCTGCGTGCCGGGACGGGCGCGGCGAAATGCTTCCGCCCGTGTCCGCCCCGGGATCGGCTACCGGCTTCGGCGTCGTTCAGCTAGCCGAACAGCCAGTTGACACCCTTGATGAACGCCAGATCCAACCCGCTGATGAACGCGACCATGAAAATCACGAACACCAGAACAACGCTCGTATAGGTGACCATCTGCTTCCGGTTGGGCCAGATCACCTTGCGCAGTTCCGCGATGACCTCACGCAGGAACTTGATCAAACGCTTGAACGGATTACCCGGCTTGCGTTCGGCCCGATCGGTTGTCTTGGCTGCCTTCCGCGACGGGCGGTCGAGCGTGGCGATCGCGCCCGTGTCGGCCGGCGAGGACGTGCGAGTCCGCCGGGCGGATCGCTTACCGCTCGGCCGAGTCGCTGCGGCGGCGCCATCGCCTTCGTCGGCATGTGCGCCGCGGCGAGTGTCCCGCTCGTCCACGTCGATCCTCTCTCGTCGCTGGCATCCAGGGCAGGGGCGACAGGACTTGAACCTGCAACCTGCGGTTTTGGAGACCGCTGCTCTGCCAGTTGAGCTACGCCCCTTCGGTCGGACGGAGTGAGCTGTCCAACCACTCTTCGATATTCAGTTGTGTCCAGGTCTCACACAACACGCGCGCCACTCCGGCAGTTGCCGGCCCCGTCGGCGATCCTCGCGGACCGCCTGGAACCAGCCCTACAGAGCAGCGCGCAGCGGCTGGTGACCCCAGAAACCTGAGTGTACGTTACCGTGCGCGCCATTAGCCAATCAGGGTCGGCCGACCAGGTCAGGCCAGTTGCACCGTCGCGGTCGCGCGGCCGAAGATCTTCTTTCCCGCCGACTTCGCCACGATGGCCACGACCGCGGTCTTGGCCTCCGGATCGACCGACTTCACCTTACCGGTGTACTCGACCTCGGCGGCCTCGTCGGTGCCCACGTAGACCGGGCTGGTGAAGCGAACGTTGTACTCCTTGACCGCGCCGGGATCGCCGAGCCAGGAGGTGACGAAGCCGCCGCCGAGGCCCATGGTGAGCATGCCGTGCGCGACGACGTTGTCCAGGCCGACCAGCTTCACGACCTCGTCGCTCCAGTGGATCGGGTTGGCGTCGCCGGAGACGCCCGCGTAGTTCACCAGATCGCCGCGGGTGAGCCGGACGGTGCGCGCAGGCAGTTCGTCGCCGACCGACACGTCCTCGAAGCGGACGGCGTGCTTGGTGCGGACCCCTTCGGCGGCGGGAGCGACCGGCGCGGGCACCTCGACCGCGGGGGCGCTGCGCGGGGCGTGTGCGGGTGCCTCCTCGCCGATGCCGTGCATGAGCACGTTGCGGACGGCGGCGGTGAGGTTCGGGTCGATGTCGCCGCCGCTGCGGCCGACGAGCGTGGTGTAGGTGGTGAGCACCAGTTCGTCGTTCTGCGCGGTGACGATGTTCTTGGTCACGATGATGTCGCCACCGAAGGCCTGCCGGAACGAGTGCAGGTAGACGTCGCAGGTGAGTTGGTCGCCGACCTTGATCGGGCGGTGGAACTCCAGGATCTGGTCGGTTTGCATGATCTGGCTGAGGTCGTAGCCGGTGACGACCTGTTCGAACAGCTTGCGCTGGGCCAGGATGCCGACCAGGGAGATGAACGTGACCGGCGCGAGCAGGTTGTCGTAGCCGTATTCCTGGGCCACGTCCTCGTCCCAGTGCACCGGGTGGTAGTCCTGCACGGCGCGGGCGTATTCCCGCACCTTTTCGCGGCCGACCTCGTAGTAGTCGTCGACGCGGTAGTGGTGACCGACCATCGCCGCGGCGTGGGCCGCGGGGTCGAGCGCCTCGCCCGTCTGGACCGCTTCGTCTGTACCGGTGTTGATTGTCACGGGAGGACTGTACCTATCTGACCCCGATGCCACGGAGTCGGTGGAGCGCTCGCCACCGCACCTACCGTGAAAATGCGTCAGGGCCGGACTATTGTCCGGCCCTCGCGGTGTCACGGCCCGAGATACCGGGATGCGACTCCCGGCGCCATTCCACGCGGTAGTTCACGCGTGGAGAACTAGCGGGATTCGCGATGCGCCCGGTGCGTGCCGCAGTTCGGGCAGAACTTCTTCAGCTCGAGCCGGTCCGGATCGTTGCGCCGGTTCTTCTTGGTGATGTAATTGCGGTGCTTGCACTGCTCGCAGGCCAAGGTGATCTTTGGCCGGACATCGGTGGACTTCGCGGCCACGATATGCCTTCTTTCCGGTACCTGATGGGCTTGTATCGGTTGTGGTAGCGATGGCCGGACTTGAACCGGCGACACAACGATTATGAGTCGTTTGCTCTACCGACTGAGCTACACCGCCACGGCGTCGCATTGCCATGGTGCCGAGCCCAACCCGCAACTACGGGAGCGATGCCGAGTCGGTCACCACCGGCAATCCGGCGAGCCCCCTAACGGAATCGAACCGTTGACCTTTTCCTTACCATGGAAACGCTCTGCCGACTGAGCTAAGGGGGCATGACTACTCCCGCACCGAGCCCCAAACGCTCGACCCCAGCGCGGTGAAGTCTTGAACGAGGTTACACACTTACCGCTCTCACCACCAAACCGCGTGGTCAGAGTGGTGTTTTTGGCCGCGCGGGCGCGGCGTGTCCGCGACTTTTGTGGCTCACGCCCGAACGACCACCGCTGGCGACTTCGTCGCGCACGCGGCAGCCACTCGGACACGAGCCGGGCCACGAACAAGCAATGCTCGATATCGCTCCGCTCGGAAACGAGGGTCGAGCCAATCGGGTTGCGTGGAGTGGCAGAGGTAACACTAAGTGGTTTGCGGCTGTTCGGCCGTGCCCACTGCGTGTTGCATTCGTAGTTCGTGTCCGAGTACTGCGGTGCTGCGCGCTTGGAAACCCGTCACGGGAATGTACGCCGATGAACCGAACACGCAACCAACCAATCACCGGCGTACCCACAAACGCGGCCGCTTGGCCGACAACGCAACCACTGGAAGGGGGTCCGGGGGGCGAAGCCCCTCCGGGCGGGGCGTGGGGGTTGCACCCCCACAAGACAAGACGAAGCGAGCCCTGTACGCGCTTTCTGCGTACAGGGCTCGCCTATCGAGCGGAGTGGCAGGTGTAGGATTCGAACCTACGTAGGCTTTCACCGACAGATTTACAGTCTGCTCCCATTGGCCGCTCGGGCAACCTGCCGTTCGCGCATTGTTTCCGCGCGCTGAGCAGAATACATCGAACCCGCACCCTTAATGCAAACCGGCTGGCTATCGGCCGTGCGGCGCGACTACCCTCGGGCCTGGCGGGTAGAACTGACGATGGCCGGAAGCATCCGGTTCAGATGACCTGTCGACCGTCAGAACAGGAGCGCAGCGTGGCTGATTCGTCTTTCGATGTGGTGAGCAAGGTCGACCGGCAGGAGGTCGACAACGCCCTGCATCAGGCGGAGAAGGAGCTCAACACCCGCTACGACTTCCGCGGCACCGGCGCGTCCATCGAATGGTCCGGCGAGGACAAGATCGTGCTCACCGCCGAGGCGGAGGAGCGGGTCAAGGCCGCGCTGGAGGTGTTCAAGGAGAAGCTGATTCGCCGCGATATCTCGCTGAAGGCGTTCGACGCGGGCGAGCCGGTGTCCTCCGGCAAGGTGTACAAGATCACCGGTTCGCTGGTGCAGGGCATCGACTCCGAGCACGCGAAGAAGATCTCGAAGAAGATCCGCGACGAGGGCCCCAAGGGCGTGAAGGCGCAGATTCAGGGGGATGAGCTGCGGGTGACCAGCAAGAAGCGCGACGATCTACAGGCGGTCATCGCCCTGCTGAAGGGCGAGGATTTCGGCATCGCGCTCCAGTTCGTCAATTACCGCTGACCGTGGGCCGCAGCGCGGCCGGGTCGGTCGCGTTCAGCGCATCGACCAGGGTGTCTTCCTCGTAGTCGAAGTGCGTTTCCAATTCCGCTGCCAGGCCGTCGAATTCGGTACGCAGCCGAGCCGGGTCCGCCGGTTCCGGCGCGTCGAGGAGTGCCCGTAGGCCGGTCAGTGCCGGGCCACCGTGCCGTGTTCGCGATGCAGTCGCTCCACCACCGGCGCGAGTTCGGGCCGCAGCCGGACCAGGGCCGGAAAGACGCCGTCTTCGTTGGTGTGATGTTCGCCGAGCGCACCGCAGAAAGCGACGCAGTGGGCACGCAGATCCTGCGGGAATGCGGGTTTCGCACTGGCACCGGGAGCGCGGAGGTATTCGTCGAGACCCGCGCGGACGGTGGCGAGGTCGCGGCGCAACTGGGCATGCACCTGGCGCAAGTGGTCGCCGATGGCCGCGGCACGCTGCTGAGCGGGCGCGGCCGCGTCCGGCGAGCCGACCATGAGCACACCCGCGGCTCCCGCCGCGACGGCCGCGGTGGCGCCCGCACCCGCCAGGAAGCGCCGCCTGCGCAGCTTCGGCTCCGGTACCGCTTGCAGTGCGACCACCGGGATGATTCGGTCGGTCACCGCTTGGTACGCGGCGAAGGCAGGGTCGTCGCTCGCCTGCGCGGCATAGGCTTTTGGGAGGTGTGTGGCGTGTCAACCGAGGAGCGGGCGGGACTCGGCGTCGATGAGGGCATCCGCACTCTGCTGCTGCTCATGCCCCGGGTGGTTGGGCGGGCCAAGAAGCTGGGCGTTCCGAAGGAACTGGAATCCTTCTCGCTCGCCCCTCGGCACCTATCGCTACTGGCCAATCTGGTATTCGATGGGCCGACCACGGTGACCGATCTGGCCGCGCGCCTGGAGGTGGCTCCGACGACGGTGAGCCTGATGGTCGGCGAACTCAGCAGACAGGGTGTGCTCGAGCGTGGCGCGGACCCCGACAACCGCAGGCGCACCATCGTCGCCATAGCGGCTGCCCACGAGAAGTCGGTGCACAAGTGGCTCGGCCGCAGCGCGCGAGCTTGGCGAACGGTGCTGGAACCACTCACACCGGAGCAGCGGCGGTTGTTCGTCGATACGTTCCGCGCCTACGAAGACCAGTTGGCCATGGACGATTGAGCCGAGCACCGGGAAGTCAGTACCGGCGCGGGCCGCCCGCCATCTCCTCGAGCCGTTCGACGCGTTCGGCAATGGGCGGGTGCGTGGAGAACCAGCGTGCGGCCCGCTCACCCGGGCGGAACGGGTTGGCGATCATCAGGTGCGATTGTGCCGCGAGCTTCGGTTCGGGCGGCAGCGGAGCAGCGTGGACACCACGCTCGATTTTGCGCAGCGCGGAGGCGAGCGCCAGCGGGTCGCCGGTGAGCTCGGCGCCGGACTGATCGGCTTGGTATTCGCGCGAACGGGACACGGCCAGCTTGATCAAGGTCGCGGCGATCGGACCGAGCAGCGACACCAGCAGCACGCCCAGGATGTTGGGGCCCGCACCGTTGCGGTTCCCGCCGAACATGGAGGCGAAGAAGGCCAGGTTGGCCAGACCGGAGATGACGGCCGCCAGCGCGCCGGCGATCGACGAGATAAGGATGTCACGGTTGTAGACGTGGGAGAGCTCGTGGCCGAGCACGGCGCGTAATTCCCGCTCGTCGAGAATCTGCAGGATGCCGCTGGTGCAGCAGACCGCGGCATGCCGAGGGCTGCGCCCGGTGGCGAACGCGTTGGGCGCGTTCGTGGGGCTGATGTACAGCCGCGGCATCGGCTGGCGGGCGGTGGTGGCCAGTTCGCGCACGATCCGGTAGATGACCGGCGCCTCCAGCTCACTGACCGGCTGGGCGTGCATCGCCTTCAACGCGATCTTGTCGCTGTTGAAGTAGGCGTACGCGTTCATCCCGACCGCAAGCAGGATCGCGATGATCAGGATCGTCGGGCTGCGGAACATGGCACCCGCGAACACGATCAAGGCCGAGAGGCCCACCATCAGCCCGAAGGTTTTCAGTCCGTTCGCAAACCCGTGCCCGTGCATATGTCTCCCTTGGCCACTCCCCCGTTCACCGAGTTGCCTTACAGCAGATAAACGATAGAAGCCCCAGGCAAAGTTCCGGTGAACCCACACCGCCCCGAACTACCCGCGGCGATCACGTACTGGGTCGTGAATAGGCTCCCCGCGCGACGCAACCACACCGGCCCCACCCCAGCTTTCGAGCGCAGCGAAAGCGCGCATTGCCGCGAACACGCCGTGCCCGCGCGGCCGATATTTCAGCCCACGCGTTCGATGGTGTAGCGGACCAGTCGCTGGAGTGCGTCGTTGGCGGGGCCGTCGGGCAGCGCGGCCAGCTCGGTGTTGGCGAGATCAGCGTAGCCTTGCAGCTTCTCCTTGGCCAGCACCATGCCGCGGGAGCGGGCGAGCAGATCGAGCGCCTCGGCCACCTCGTCGTCGGTTTCCAGCGGGCGGGCCAGCAGCTTGCGCAGGCGATCGCCGTCTGCGCCCTCTTCGCGCAGCGCGTACAGCACCGGCAGGGTATGCACGCCTTCGCGCAGGTCGGTGCCGGGTGTTTTGCCGGACTGCTCGGAGGCCGAGGAGATGTCGATGATGTCGTCGGAGATCTGGAAGGCGGTGCCGACCGCGTCGCCGAGGCGGGCCAGTCGCTCGACGTGCTCGGGGTCGGCGCCGGAGAAGGTGCCGCCGAAGCGTCCGGCGGCGGCGATGAGCGAGCCGGTCTTCTCCCACACCACGCGCAGGTAGTGCTCGACCGGGTCCTGGGACTCGCGGGCGCCCATGGTCTCGCGCATCTGACCGGTGACGAGTTCGGCGAAGGTCTCGGCGATGATGCGCACGGCGTCCGGGCCGAGGGTGGAGGTGAGCCGGGAGGCGTGCGCGAACAGGTAGTCCCCTGCGAGGATGGCGATGTTGTTGCCCCACCGCGAGTTCACGCTCGGGGCGCCGCGGCGCATCGGGGCCTCGTCCATGACGTCGTCGTGGTACAGCGTGGCCAGATGCACCAGCTCCACCACGGTGCCCGCGGTGATCAGATCGGGATCGGTCGGGCGCGGCCCGAGCTGTCCGGTGAGGATGGTGAACAACGGCCTGAACCGCTTGCCACCCGCCTTGGCCAGGTGTAACGCGGCTTCCTGGAGGAATTCCGCACCGTCGGACAGCTCGTCGACCAGGAGTCTTTCGACCTTCGCCAAGCCGTCGCGCACCGTTGCGGCGAGCTCGTCGTCACCGAGATCGACGCCGGCCACCACCGTGCTCTCGGCGCTGCCGACACCGCCGTGCGCGTCCACGATTCGCTCGCTGCGCTCACTCATGGCCGATCTGCTCATTTCTTCTCCCAGCGATGCGTCCGACCCCACGGTAGAGAACCTAGCGTGTCCCCGGCCGATGGCCCATGAACACCGTCACTCCGCGGCGGATCTGTCTTGTCGCCGTTCGCCGTCAGGGCCGTCGGCGGGCCGAGCGCGACCGCCGTCGACAGGAACGAGACGGCCCTGCGAGTATGGAGCGCATGGGTTCACCGGAAGCGACTCCCGCGGGCGGCGACGAGGACGCGTTGCCCAGCCGGGCCGAGGTGCTGGTCGTCGGTGCTGGTCCCGCGGGCTCGGCGTCCGCCGCGTGGGCGGCCAGGGCGGGACGGGACGTGATGCTCGTCGACTCCGCGGTGTTCCCCAGGGACAAGACCTGCGGTGACGGCCTGACCCCGCGCGCGACCGCGGAGTTGGAGCAGCTCGGCCTCGGCGAGTGGGTGCGGGCGCACGTCGTCAACCACGGTTTACGGATGACCGGCTTCGGCCGCGAGGCGCTGCTGAGCTGGCCCGGCGGTTCCTTCCCGACCTACGGAAGCGCCGTTCCGCGAACCGAACTCGATGACAAGCTGCGCGAGACGGCGGTGAAGTCCGGGGCGCGCATGGTGGACGGAACGAAGGTGGTCGACGTCACCCGCGATGGCGACCGGGTCACCGGCGTGACGGTGCGCACGGCCGATGGCGTGCGAACGATCGCCTGCCGGACGCTGGTGGTCGCCGACGGGGTGCGCTCCCCGATCGGGCGCCTGCTCGGCCGCACCTGGCACCGGCAGTACGCCTACGGCACCGCGGCGCGTGCTTACATCAAATCCGGCCGCAGCGACGATCAGTGGATCACCTCGCACCTGGAGTTGCGCGACGCCTCAGGTGCCCTGGTTCCCGGGTACGGCTGGGTTTTCCCGCTCGGGAACGGCGAGGTGAACATCGGCGTGGGGTCGCTGGCCACGGAGCGGCGGCCCTCGCATATCGCGTTGAAACCGCTTCTGGCGCACTACACGGCGTTGCGCACGGAGGAATGGCAACTCGAGGGCTCGCTGCGCGCGGTGGCCTCGGCCCTGCTCCCGATGGGCGGCGCGGTCTCGAACGTCGCCGGCCGCAACTGGGTGCTGGTCGGCGACGCCGCAGGCTGTGTGAATCCGCTCAACGGCGAAGGCATCGACTACGGCCTGGAAGGTGGCCACCTGCTCGCCGACCTGCTGGACGAGTCCGACCTCACCACGATCTGGCCGCAGGTCTTGCGCGCACGCTATGGGCGTACTTTCTCGGTCGCGCGCCGGATCGCGGGGCTTGCCACCCATCCGCGCATGGTTCCGCTGGGCGGCCCACCGGTGATGCGCTCGAAGTACCTGCAGCGCACGGCCGTTCGCGTGATGGGCAACCTGGTCACCGACGAGGACGTGGACCTGACCGCGCGGGCTTGGCGAGCGGCGGGCCGGACGTCGATGCGCTTCGACGAACGACAGCCGTTCGCGTAGGAATCCTGGTGGCGCGATGGGCGAACAACCGGCTCGCGGATTGCCCCCGCTGTATCTGCTCCCGCATCTGCGCCGAGCCAGGGACCTCGCGGACCGGAATTACGCCGACCCGCTGAATCTGGACGAGCTGGCGGCGACCGCCGGGGTGTCCAAGTATCACTTCTTGCGCGCCTTCGCCGCGGTCTACGGTCTGACTCCGGCCGCGTATCTGGCGCAGCGGCGCATCGAGCGCGCGCAGGATCTCCTGCGGGCGACCAATCTCACGGTCACCGAGGTATGCATGATGGTCGGATACAGCAGCCTCGGCTCGTTCAGCAGCAAATTCCGCCAGCTGGTCGGGGTAACGCCGTCGCAGTATCAGGCGAAGTTCGCCGACGGAGCACCCCGCATTCCCGGCTGTTTCGTCTTCATGCACGGCCTCTCCGACCGCAAGCCCGCCGACTGAGCGAACGGAGCAATTTCGGAGAAGCCGCCGGTCATGTGCACGCCATAGCCTGGCCGCATGACGACGATCACAAATGTTTCCCTGGTCACGGTGTACGTGACGGATCAGGACGCGGCCAAGCAGTGGTACATCGACAAGCTCGGATTCGTCGAGTCCGCTGACGTCACGATGGGCGACAATGGCTTCCGGTGGGTCACGGTCGCGCACCCCGCACACCGGGAGCTGGAGATCACGCTCATGCTCCCGGGGCCGCCGCTGGACGAGAACTACGCCGACGCCGTCCGGCGCGCGCTGGCGAACGGCACGCACGGCTCGCTCGGCCTGCGGACCGAGAACTGTCAGAAGACTTTCGAAGAACTCACCGCCAAGGGTGTGGAGTTCATTCAGCCGCCCGCCGAGCGGCCATACGGGACCGAGGCGATCATTCGGGACAACTCGGGGAACTGGCTGGTCCTGGTGGAGCCGAAGGAATACTCGCCGCAGGACTTCGCGTAGTACCGGCCGGGCGATCGGGGCGTTGCCCCGGCTCGCGCTGGGGCAACGGACGGATTCGTCAGGCGGTCGGTTCGGTGGTCAGCCACTCCTCGATGAATTTGCGCTCGCTGTTGAGCACCCGGTGGTGCAGTTGTTCGGCGAGCGGCTCGATGGCGCCGCCGACCAAAGGCACCTTTACCTGCACGGTGCCTGCCACCTCGAGCTCGGAACCTTCGGCGGTGGAGCGCATTTCGTAGGTTCCGGACATGGCGGTGTTGATGCCGCCGGTGCTGGCCTCGAAGGAGCCCTTGGCGACCTCGCCGACCAGGGGCTGCCAGTTGTCGGTGCGGGAGAAGGTGAGTTCGCTCTTGAGCACCTTGCGCACCAGCGCGGGAACCTTGTCCTCCGCGGCCTTTTCGGTCATGTGGATACGGATGGTGCCCGCGCCGTCGGGGTGCGACACCTGCAGCGTCGCGGTCGGGGCGTCGGCGAAGCGAGCCTGCCAGACGTCGTCGGTGGTGATTGCCCGGTGGAGATCTTCGACCGGGACGGTGTAGGGCACGGTGAAGCTGAATTTTCGGGACATGGCCGCCACCGTAGCCGAGCCGGTCGGTAGCCTGTGGCGGTGTCGGAAACCAGCCAATCCACCGGGCGGCCGATCCGCCTGCGGCGGGCGAGGATCGGCGTGCTGATCGCCGCGACCGCCGTCAGCGTGCTGGTCGCGCTGCTGGTACTGGCCGCGTGGCGCAACGACTACCTGATCAGCTCCGACAAGGGCAGCACCACGGCCGAGGTGCTCTCGGCGGGGCGGCTGCGCTCGGCCGTCATGTACGTCACACCGGATGGTGAGACGCACAATCCGAAGGTCGGCGTGCTGTATCCGACCAACCTCACCGCGGGCGAGCGCATCCGCGTGGAGTACAGCCGCAGCGACCCCGACCTGGTGCGTGTGGAGGGCCGCGACGTGCGCGTCGCTATACCGCCCGCCTTGTCGGTCATCGTGGTGGTCTGGCTGCTCACGCTTCCGGCGTTGTGGCTGCTCACCCGCGCGAGCAAGCGCAGGCCCGCGCCGGTGAGCTGAGCCCGCCGACGGGGTGCGACCCCGAGGAGTTCGCCGGAACTTTCCGTGCGCTTCACTTCGGCGTGGCGGCGCGGCGCGGTGTAGCGGTCAGGCTGAGAGCGTGCGAGTAGCGATCGTCGCGGAGTCGTTTTTGCCGAATATGAACGGCGTCGTCAACTCCGTGCTGCGGGTGCTGGAGCACCTGGACCGGCACGGACACGACGCGCTGATCATCGCGCCGGACACCACGCGCGGGCTACCCGCCGCACCGCGCAGCTATGAGCGGTTCCCGGTCCACCGGGTGCCCGCAGTCATGGTCCCGAAGGTCAGTGCGCTCCCGGTCGGGCTGCCGCAACCGGGCATCGTCTCGGCCATCGACGACTTCGACGCCGACGTGGTCCATCTGGCCTCGCCGTTCCTGCTCGGGGCCGGCGGCCTCGGCGCGGCGCTGCGCCTGGACCTGCCGACCGTAGCGGTGTACCAGACCGACGTCGCCGGTTTCGCGAAGAGCTACGGCCTCGGGCTGGCGAGCCGGGCGGCCTGGGGATGGACCCGGCGCATCCACGAGGGCGCCACCCGCACTCTCGCCCCGTCCCGGGCCGCGGCGGAGGACCTGGCCAGGCACGGTATCCCGCGCGTGCACCGGTGGGGCCGTGGTGTCGACATCGCGCGTTTCACCCCGAGCGCCCGATCCGCCGCGTTGCGTGATGCCTGGTTCGGTGGGCGAGAGCGGCTGCTGGTCGGTTTCGTGGGGCGGGTCGCGCCGGAGAAGCACGTCGAGCGGCTTGCGGTGCTCGCCACCGACCCGGACATCCAGCTGGTCATCGTCGGTGACGGGCCGGAGCGTCGGCGGCTGGCCCGGATGATGCCGACCGCGGTGTTCACCGGCGAACTCGGCGGCGACGAGCTGGCCCAGGCGTACGCCAGCCTGGACGTGATGGTGCACGCGGGCGAGCACGAGACGTTCTGCCAGGGCGTGCAGGAGGCGCTGGCGTCGGGCGTCCCGGTGATCGGTCCCGACGCGGGTGGTCCGCGCGACCTGATCGCGCACTGCCGCAACGGCTACCTGCTTCCGGTGGACCGGTTCAGCGAACTGCTCCCCAGCGCCGTGGGGGCGCTGCACGATCCGGCGCTGCGAACCCGGTTCGCGGGCGCGGCCAGGAAATCGGTGCTGCCGCGCACCTGGCCCGCCATCTGCGGTCAACTGATGGGTCACTACGCCGAGGTGACCGGGACGCGGATCCGGCTGCCGCAATCGGCTTGACCGCGATCGGCGTGATCGACGCATCGTCGTGCCATGCTCGGTTCGTCCTGGCCGGGAGTTAGTGTCTTGACGTGGCGAAAACGCAATCGAACCGGGCCTCGTTGGACAAGCAGCCGCGGGAAGTCGCGGCGATGTTCGACGGCGTCGCCCGGCGATACGACCTGACCAACACGGTGATCTCCGCGGGGCAGGATCGCTACTGGCGCTGGGCGACCCGCAAAGCGCTCGCGCTGCGACCGGGTGAGCGGGCGCTCGATCTCGCGGCCGGGACCGGCGTGTCCACCCTGGAGCTGCGGAAATCCGGCGCGTGGTGCCTGGCGGCCGACTTCTCCAAGGGCATGCTCGCCGCGGGCCGGTTCCGCGATGTGCCGATGGTGGCCGCCGACGCGATGGCGCTGCCGTTCGCCGACAACTCCTTCGACGCGGTGACCATCTCGTTCGGGCTGCGCAACGTCGCGGACACCGACCTCGCGCTGCGGGAGATCCTGCGGGTCACCAAACCGGGCGGCAGGCTGGTGGTGTGTGAGTTCTCAACACCCGTCGTCCCGGTGTTCCGGACGCTGTATCTGGAGTACCTGATGAAGGCGCTGCCCAAGGTGGCGCGCGTGGTGAGCAGCAATCCCGACGCGTACGTCTACCTGGCCGAATCCATCCCCGACTGGCCGAACCAGCGCAGGCTGGCCATGCGGATCGCGGCTAACGGGTGGTCCTCGGTGAAGTGGCGTAACCTCACCGGCGGCGTCGTCGCCCTGCATCGCGCGTACAAACTCGGCTGAACCGGAGATCCCGATCACACCTCACCGCCGAATTTCGGCGCGGTGAGGAGGAATGTCACCTGCCGATAACGCGGGGTAAATCCGGCGCAACCGGCGGTCCGGATGATCGAAGGCATGTCTGACGCAGTGACCGGCCGCAGCGACGGCATCGCCCGAACGGCGTGCTCGTACTGCGGCGTGGGCTGCGGAATCACGGTGCAGACCGGCTCCGGTGCCGGGGGCAAGCCGGTGATCGCCAAGGTCAGCGGCGACAAGCTGCACCCGGCGAACGCGGGGCGGCTGTGCACCAAAGGGGCCACGCACGCGGAGATGATGCGCACGTCCGGCCGGATGGAGACCGCCTACCGGCGCTCGGAGCGTGGCCAGGTTCCGGTGCCGTTCCCCGTCGACGAGGCCGTGCACGAGGCCGCCACCCGGCTGCGGGCAATCCTGGACGAGCACGGTCCGGACGCGATCGCACTGTATGTCTCCGGGCAGATGTCGCTGGAGGCGCAGTACCTCGCGACCAAGCTCGCCAAGGGTTATCTGCGCACCATGCACATCGAGGCGAACTCGCGACTGTGCATGGCCAGCGCGGGCACCGGGTACAAACAGTCGCTCGGCGCGGACGGGCCGCCCGGCTCCTACGACGACTTCGAGCACACCGATCTGTTCTTCGTGATCGGCGCGAATATGGCCGACTGCCACCCGATCCTCTACCTGCGGATGGCCGACCAGCTCAAGGCAGGTGCGAAGCTCATCGTGGTCGACCCGCGCCGCACCGAGACCGCCGCACGTGCCGACCTGTTCCTCCAGATCGCCCCCGGCACGGATCTCGCGCTGCTGAACGGCCTGCTGCACCTGCTCGTCGAGAACGGCGACATCGACGCGGAGTTCATCGCCGAGCACACCGAGGGCTGGGACGCGATGCCGGAGTTCCTGGCCGACTATCCGCCTGCGCGGGTCGCCGAGATCACCGGACTCGCCGAAGCCGACATCCGTACCGCCGCGCAGTGGATCGGCGCGGCGGGTGACTGGATGTCGCTGTGGACGATGGGACTCAACCAGTCCACGCACGGCACCTGGAATACCAACGCCCTGTGCAACCTGCACTTGGCCACCGGGGCCATCTGCCGTCCCGGGAGCGGGCCGTTCTCACTCACCGGCCAGCCGAACGCGATGGGCGGGCGCGAGATGGGCTACATGGGGCCCGGGCTGCCCGGTCAGCGCAGCCTGCTCTCCGCCGAGGACCGCACGTTCGTGGAAACCGAGTGGGGCCTCGCACCGGGCACGCTGCGTTCCGAGGCCGGGCCAGGCACGATCGAGATGTTCCGCGGGCTGGCCGAGGGCACGATCAAGGCGGCGTGGATCATCTGCACCAATCCCGTTGCCACCGTGCCGAACCGGAAGACGGTGATCGCGGGCCTGGAGGCGGCCGAACTGGTGATCGCGCAGGACGCCTACACCGAAACCGCGACCAACGCCTACGCCGATCTGCTGCTGCCCGCCACGCTGTGGGCGGAAACCGATGCGGTGATGGTGAACTCCGAACGCAATCTCACTCTGCTCCAGCAGTCGGTCCCGCCCACCGGAGACGCGCGGCCGGACTGGCGGCTGATCGCCGACGTCGCCACCGCGATGGGGTTCCCCGGCTTCGACTTCACCTCCAGCGCCGAGGTTTTCGATGAGATCAAGCGGTTCGCGAATCCCGCGACCGGCTACGACCTGCGCGGCGTGAGCTACGAGGCGCTGCGCGACGGCCCGATGCAGTGGCCGTGCGCGCAGCCCGAGCGCAGGCGCAATCCGATCCGGTACCGCAACGACGGGGTCAGCCAGACGCTGTTCGTCGACGAGAACGGCCATCAGCCCAGGCTCGCCTTCGCCACACCGAGCCGCCGGGCGGTGTTCTGGCCGCGGCCGCACATGCCGCCGCAGGAGATGCCGGACGACGACTACCCGTTCCTGCTCAACACCGGCCGCCTGCAGCACCAGTGGCACACGATGACCAAGACCGGCAAGATCGACAAGCTGACCAAGCTGAACGGGACGCCGCTCGTCGAGGTGCATCCGGCCGACGCCGAGCGCCTCGGCCTGCGCGAAGGCGACCAGCTCGAGATCGCATCGCGCCGGGGCCGGGCGGTGCTCCCGGTGCAGGTCAGCGACCGGGTTCGGCAGGGCGATTGCTTCGTGCCGTTCCATTGGAACGACGAGCAGGGCGAATACCTGACCATCAACGCGGTCACCAACGACGCGGTCGACCCGGCGTCGCTGCAACCGGAGTTCAAGGCGTGCGCGGTGGCGCTGCGCCGGGTCGCCGCCGTGCCGCAACCGGAGACTCACCCCGCACTGCCCACGGTGGAGCCGGCGCACCCGCTGGCGGCCGTGCTCGGCCTGGACAGCGGCACCGCACCCACGCTCAATGAGACCGAGCGGATCTACCTCAGCGGCTATCTGGCCGCGTTGCAAGCACTTCCGGTGACCGGGCAGCCGGTGCTTCCTGAGTCGGCGCCGATGTCCGCGCATAGCAGGCTGTGGGTCGATGGCCTGCTCGCCGGTATGTATTCGCGCGGCACGGCGGTCCCGGTGACCGCTCCGAGCGCGGGCGCCGCCGCGCGCGCGATCACCGTGCTATGGGCTTCGCAGACCGGTACCGCGGAGGAATTCGCCGCCAAGGCCGCCGCGCGCCTGGCCGAGGGCGGTTTCGCGCCCCGGCTGCTGGACCTGGATTCCTGCGACATCGGCGCGATCAGCGGCGACGTGCTGGTGATCAGCAGCACGTTCGGCGACGGCGGACCGCCGGACAACGGAGCCGATTTCTGGGATCGGCTGGCCGAGAGCGCCGTGCGGCTGACCGGTGTGCGATACGCGGTGTTCGCGCTCGGCGACTCGTCCTACGACGACTTCTGCGGCTACGGCCGCAAACTGGACCGGAAGCTGGCCGACCTGGGCGCGACGCGACTGCTCCCGCGCGTCGAGAGCGAACCCGACTACCAGGACGCCGCCGACCGCTGGCTCGATGACGTGCTCGCCGCGTTCGGTGACGGTCCGGCAGACCCCTCCGACGAGCCCGGCTCCCCCGCCGATCTGCCGGCACGCGGCGGAATCGGCCCAGTACGCACGGCGACTGGCGCGGTAGCCACGATGGAGCGCCCGACCGCCGCGCCCGCGCTCGGCCGCACCCGCACCGCTCCCGCGCCGTTCACCCGCAGCACCCCACTGCGCGCCCCGCTGGTGCGCAACGAGTTGCTGTCGGCGGGCGATTCGCCCAAAGAGGTACGCCGGTTCGGGTTCGATCTGCGCGGTCTCGAAGCCGGATACGAGGTGGGCGATTCCCTGGGCGTCTGGCCGATGAACTGCACCTCGCTGGTCACCGAGTGGCTGACCGCCACCGGCTTGGACGGCCGCCGGGTGGTCGAAGTCGACGACCGCGAACTACCGCTGACCGAGGCGCTGCGGACGCACTACGACATCACCAAGGTCAGCCACGACCTGCTCGGCTTCCTCGCCGAGCGCAATCACAGCAGCAGGCTCGCCAAGCTGCTGCGCAGGGACAATCGCAACGAGCTGGCCAATTACCTGTGGGACCGGCAGGCCGTCGACGTGCTGCGCGATTTTCCGGTGCGGGCGGATCTGGTGGAGTGGCTCGGCACGCTGAAGAAGCTGCAGCCGCGGCAATATTCGATCTCGTCGAGCCCGCTGGTCAGCCCGGATGAGGTGGAGCTGACCGTCGGCATCGTCCGCTACGGCGACCCCGCGGCCATCGGTTCGGCCGCGCGGCGCGGCGGCGTGTGCTCGACCTTCCTGGCCGACCGGGCGGGAGCCGAACTCGCCGACGCGGCGGTGCCGATCTTCCTGCAGCGGGCTCCGCACTTCCGTCCGCCCGCCGACCCGGCGACGCCGATGATCATGGTGGGACCGGGCACCGGCATCGCGCCGTTCCGCGGCTTCCTCCAGGAGCGCAGTGCCCTCGGCCGCACCGGGCGCAACTGGTTGTTCTTCGGCGATCAGCACGCGGCGCACAACTTCTACTACCGCGCCGAGCTGGAGGACATGTTCCGCTCCGGCTTCCTGACCCGGCTCGACCTGGCCTTCTCCCGCGACCAGCGCGAGCGGATCTACGTGCAGCACCGGATGATCGAACACGGCGCCGAGCTGTGGTCATGGCTGCGCGATGGCGCCCACTTCTACGTCTGCGGCGACGCCAGCCGCATGGCCAAGGACGTCGACGACGCGCTACTGCGGATCGCCCGCATCCACGGCAAACTCGACGAGGACGGTGCGCTGGCGTTCAAGAAGCAGTTGGTCGCCGAAAAGCGCTACGTCCGCGACGTTTACTGAGCTTTCGTTGCCGCGGTCGACGAGCACCGCCGGCTAGTCGGCCAGCAGGTACTCGCGGACTTTCGCACGGTCGGGCTTGCCGGGGCCGCGCAGCGGGATCTCGTCGAGCACGGCGAGTTCGCGCGGGGCGGCGATGGTGTCCAGTTCGGCGATCACGTGTTCGCGCAGTTCGTCGAGGCTGGGTGCGGCGCCGGGGTTGGGCACGACAGCGACGGCGACGCGCTCTCCGAGCCGTTCGTCCGGCAGCCCGAGCACCACCACCTCGCTGATCGCGGGATGGGTGCTCAGCACCGCCTCGACCACCTGCGGGATCACCAGCAGGCCACCGGTCGTGATCGCCTCGTCCAGCCGCCCGGTGATGGTCAGCAGGCCGTTCTCCAACGTGCCCGCGTCCTCGGTGCGGAACCAGCCCGGTTCGGCGAAGGCGGGATGGTCGGGCTGATTGCGATAGCCGGAGGCGATCACGGCACCGCCGATCACCACCCGGCCCTCCTCGATACGCACCTTCGTGCCGTCCAGTGGCACGCCGTCGTATACGCAACCACCGCAGGTTTCGCTCATGCCGTAGGTGCGGACCACGGTGATGCCCGCGGCTCGGGCGCGCTCGTACACCGGCAGCGGGGTGGCCGCGCCGCCGACGAGCACGCCGTCGAGCTCGGCCAGTGCCGCGGCGGCCAGCGGCGAGTCGAGCGCCTTGATCAGCTGGGTCGGGACCAGGGCCGTGTACCGGCGCTCGCCGCGCATGCCCGCGATGGCACCCGCGAGCGCTTCGGGCAGGAATCCGCCCGACACGTCCAGTACGGTGGGTTCGGTGCCCGCCAGGACGCTGCGCAGCAGTACTTGGATGCCGGCGATGTGATGGGTGGGCAGGGCCAGCAACCAGTTGCCCGGCCCGCCGAGCCGATCGTGCGTCGCGGTGCCGCTGGCGCGCAGGGCCGCGTCGCTGAGCATCGCGCCTTTCGGCACACCTGTGGTGCCAGAGGTGGTGACGACCAGGGCGACCTCGTCGTCGATCGGTTCGCCCGGCGAAAGCGCGTCGCTCAGGCGTCTGGCCTCGCGCCGGTCGCTGGTGGGAATCGGCAGCCACGCGGCCCCATTACCTTCCAGCGCCTGCCGCAGGTGCGGCATGACGTCGCCGAGACCCGATCCGGTGGGCATCGGCAAGGTTCGCAGCGTCTTACTCATGCCGTATCCATTCGGGCATGAGCGGGGCCCTCCGTGGTCACGCTCCGCTGCCTCCTCCAGGCCTGACCGCTCATGACCGCGCCTCCCCTGCCTCGCCGTTCGCCCGGCTCGGTCGTGCCCAGAGCCGCTGTGCCCATGGCTCGCTCGCTGCGCTCCCTCACAGTAGGGATCGTGTCATGCCCGCGTCGCCGCACGCGGAACGGGTCGGTTTGCCGGGGTGGCGCTGGAGAGCGGTCACCCGGACGGATCGGGGCTCGGGTACGACTGGCATCGGGACTGCGATTCACTCGTCGGACGGGACGCGGACACGGCGGCCCGGACATCGGCGGTCGGGTGGCCGTCTGAGCGTTATCGTCCTCGCCGGTTGTCGCATTGGCAACTCGGCGCGGCCCGCCCAACTACCGAATGGAACCGATGTCACTCCGGTGACCAGCGAGAATCCCGTCTGATCGGATGCGAGGGCGGCACTTCGACGAAGACGATCGGCACGCCGTCGGGATCGCGCACCCACATCTCGACCAGGCCCCATGGCTCCTCGACCGGCGCACGGTCGATCGCGATGCCCTTGAGCGACAGCTCCGCGGCGGCATCGGACAGATCGCGGACCTGGAGCCAGAGGGCGCCCTCGAACGAGGAGGAACTACCCGATCCGCCGTGCGCCGCCACCTCGATCAGCGACTGTCCGGCGAAGAAGACCGTGCCGCCGGGATACTCCCGCGCGATGGCCAGCCCCAGCCCGTCCCGGTAGAAGGCGAGCGTGGCCGCGTAGTCCGCGGGACGCAGGATGATCCGGCTACTGAGGATGTCCATGTCAGAAGTACCAGGGGTAGGGGGCCCAGTCCGGCTTGCGCTTTTCCAGGAACGCGTCGCGGCCTTCGACGGCTTCGTCGGTCATGTACGCCATCCTGGTCGCCTCGCCCGCGAACAGTTGCTGGCCGACCAGCCCGTCGTCGAGCAAATTGAACGCGTACTTCAGCATGCGCTGCGCCTGCGGGGACTTGCCGTTGATGTCGGCGGTCCACTCCAGCGCGACGTCTTCCAGCTCGGCATGGTCGACGACCTTGTTCACCGCGCCCATCTGGTGCATCTCCTCGGCGGTATAGGGGCGGCCGAGGAAGAAGATCTCGCGGGCGAACTTCTGGCCGACCATCTTGGCCAGGTACGCGCTGCCGTAGCCGCCGTCGAAGCTGCCCACGTCGGCGTCGGTCTGCTTGAAGCGGGCGTGCTCGCGGCTGGCCAGGGTGAGGTCGCAGACCACGTGCAGGCTGTGGCCACCACCCGCGGCCCAGCCGTTCACCAGCGCGATCACCACCTTCGGCATGAAACGGATCAGCCGCTGCACCTCGAGAATGTGCAGCCGGCCCGCGCGCGCCTGGTCGACCGTGTCCGCGGTGTCGCCACTGGCGTACTGGTAGCCGCTGCGCCCGCGGATGCGCTGGTCGCCGCCGGAGCAGAAGGCCCACCCGCCGTCCTTGGGGCTCGGGCCGTTCCCGGTGATCAGCACCGCGCCGACGTCCGGAGTCATCCTGGCGTGGTCGAGTGCCCGGTAGAGTTCGTCGACCGTATGCGGGCGGAACGCGTTGCGCACCTCCGGCCGGTCGAACGCGACCCGCACGGTGCCCTGCTCGATATGCCGGTGGTAGGTGATGTCGGTCAGGTTCTCGAATCCCGGAACCGGGCGCCATAACTTCGGATTGAACGTCACCCCCGTGATTATTGCTCTGCCTGATTTGCAGTGCCTACGGCACTGCGTGTTCACGGCCCCCTCATGGCTCGTGTCCGAGCGACCACCGCTGGCGACTTCGTCGCGGACGCGGCGGCCACTCGGACACGAGCCGGGCCGCGAACGGGCAATGCTCGGTCTCGCTGCGCTCGAAAGCCGGAGTTGTGCCGAGCGGTTTGTGTTCGATGCATCGCCAGCGGCTTCGCCATATCTGCCCACTCTCGATTTGACGGTGTAAAACCACGCGTTACCGTGCAGGTATGAGCGATCGAGTGAAACCTGTTATCGACCGGAGCGCGGTGGACGAGTCCCGGTATGAGAAGCACGGCGGATTCCCGAAGGTCACCGCGGCGCGGGTCGGGCCGAACTTCGGCGCGTTCGTCGAGGCCATGCGGACGCTCCAGGATCTCGCGGTCGCCGTGGACGCGCCGGACGACGTCTTCGGGGCGGCGCAGGCCAAAGCCCGTGAGCTGATCGATCTGCTCGAGCCGTACCGGGCGCCGGAGTTGCAGGGTCCCGCGGGGCGCGCCGTGGAATTGCCCGGGCGCGGTAGCCTTTTGCTGCTGCCGTGGCGGGTGGTCGAGGCTGGGCCGGACGGCATCGAGATGACCGGCGTGTTCCGCCGCTTCCATCTCGGCGGGAACGGGGCCGCGCACGGCGGCGTGCTCCCACTGCTGTTCGACGATCTGCTCGGCATGATCGTGCACTACGCCGGACGGCCGATCAGCCGCACCGCGTTCCTGCACGTGAATTATCGCAAGATCACTCCGCTGGAGACGCCGCTGACGGTTCGCGGGCGGGTGGACCGGATCGAAGGGCGCAAAACTTTCATAACCGCCGAATTGCTCGATGAGCAGGGCAATCTGCTCGCCGACTGCGAGGGATTGATGGTGCAGTTGCTGCCGTGGCAGCCGTAGCCGGGTGAACGCTGGCGCGGGTGCGTATAGTTGCCCTCGCTCGTTCATCGATATCGATCCGGAGGAACCTGAAAGTGGTTGCAGCACTGTCTGAATCCCTGCTCGACGACGCCAAGCGCCCGGCTTTCCTTGCCGATGCCGTCGAGGTTCTCGACGCCGAGGTGTCGGACAAGGGTGGTGCGTCCGGCCTGGCTGTGAAGGGTGGCTACGCGGCGGTCAAGAAGATCAGCCCGTCTATCGTGCCCGATGCGCTGGAGTCGTTGGCGCCCAAACTCGTCGCGCAGCTGGAGCCGTTCTGGCAGGAGTACGCCGCGTCGGGCTCCGGCAAGTTCGCCGATCTGCTCGTCGCCAAGTCCGACGAGGTCGCCGAGGCGCTGCTCGCCGTCACCGACGCGCGCGCCGAGGCCTCCACCCGGCCTGCCCTGAAGAAGGTCTACTCCTCGATGCGCTCGTCGGCGAAGAAGAACGTCATCGAGGCGCTGCCGCGGGTCGGCGACCTGATCGAGAAGCACGCCAACTGATTTGCGAGGTCGCACATCGGGGCGTCTCGGCTTCCCGGCCCTCGATGTGCGACGCACGCGCGACCCTATCGATCTCGCATCAAGCGACTGAGATCGACCAATTCACGTCGAACCGCTACCGCGGTGTGGTCCTGCTGAGCGCGGCCGAGTGGCTGACGCACAGGTAGCCGAAAATGTATGCCGTCGCCCGTCCGAGCGTGATCTATCGCGGATTCGTTGCCACAAACGCGGCCGATTCTCCCGGTCCGAGTCCAAGGGATCACGAACCCGGCCCTGCCGACATGGCCGAATAGCCTCGCCCGGCCCGCGCCAGCCCACCGCGAATCCGGCCGCGCAGCGGACGTGGCCGAAGAGACAATGAGACATGCCCCTCCCGGACGTCGCACAGGCGGAACTGTCTGCCAGTCTGGAGGCGTGAACCCGTCTACAGCACAAGCGCACGTCGTCGTCGACGAACTCGTGCGCGGGGGCGTGCGGGATGTCGTCCTGTGCCCCGGCTCCCGGAACGCTCCGCTGGCCTTCGCCCTGCAGGCCGCCGACGCGGCCGGGCGTTTGCGGCTGCACATGCGGATCGACGAACGAACGGCGGGCTTCCTCGCCGTCGGACTCGCCGTCGCGAGCAGGCTCCCGGTTCCGGTCGTGATGACCTCGGGCACCGCGGTGGCCAACCTCGGGCCCGCCGTGCTGGAGGCCAACTACGCCAGGGTCCCGCTGGTGGTGCTCAGTGCCAACCGGCCCTACGAGCTGCTGGGGTCCGGCGCCAACCAGACCATCGAGCAGTTCGGCTTGTTCGGCAGCCAGGTCCGCGCCACCATCTCGCTCGGCTTGGCCGAGGGGGAGGCGGGCGACGCCGGCCATCCGCCCTACGGTCAGCAGAACAGCCAGTGGCGCTCGGCAGTCTGCCGGGTGCTCGCGGCGGCGCGCGGCACCCGCTCCGGTAACGCGGGCCCGGTGCACTTCGACGTCCCGCTGCGCGAACCGCTCGTTCCCGACCTGGTGCCGGACGAGTCGGCTCCCGCGGGCCGCGCCGGCGAGTGCGCCTGGACCGAGACCCAGTACGCCACGCTGGACGTGCCGCTCGATCTCGATCTTTCCCCTGACACCGTGGTGATCTCCGGACACGGCGCCGGACTCCGCCCGGAACTGGCGGCGCTGCCGACGGTCGCCGAGCCCACCGCACCCATGCACGGCCCCGCGCTGCACCCGCTCGCGCTGCCGCTGCTGCGGCCCCGGCAAGCGATCATCACCGGCCGCCCCACCCTGCATCGCCAAGTGTCGAAGGTGCTCGCCGACCCGGACGTCCGCGTGTACGCGCTCACCACCGGTCCGCGCTGGCCCGACGTGTCCGGCAACGTGGTCGGCACCGGAACGCGCGCGGTCACCACAGGCGCCCCGAGCGCCGAATGGCTGAATCGCTGCCACGAACTGAACGCGAAAGCCGACCAAGTGGTGCGCGCCGAACTCGCGCGGCACCCGAAGCCGACCGGACTGCACGTCGCCGCGGTCGTGATGGACGCACTGCGCGACGGCGACCAACTCCTGCTCGGCGCGTCCAACCCGGTGCGTGACGCCGCGCTGGTGTCACACCCCCGCCCCGGGATCAAAGTGCTCTCCAATCGCGGCGTCGCCGGTATCGACGGCACGGTGTCCACGGCGGTCGGCGCCGCACTGCACCATCCGGGCCGCACCGTCGCCCTGATCGGCGACCTCACGTTCCTGCACGACGCGTCCGGCCTGCTCATCGGGCCCGGTGAACCGCGGCCAACCGATCTGACCATCGTGGTCGCCAACGACGACGGCGGCGGCATCTTCGAGTTGCTCGAGCAGGGCGATCCGCAGTACGCGGGCGTGTTCGAGCGGGTCTTCGGCACGCCGCACGGCATGGATCTGGCCGCGCTGTGCGCCGCCTACCGCATCCCGCACCGGCAGGTCGATCCACAGCAACTGGCCGTCGAGCTGACCGGGCACGCGCACGGTACGCGCGTGCTGGAGGTCGCCACCGAACGGTCGAGCCTGCGGGAACTACACGCGACGGTGCGGGCGAAGATCCAGCCCTGATCGGGCGCAGGGCTGGTCAATAGCCGAATTCGTCCTCGACGTCGTCGTCCAGTGGGACCACGATGGACTGTTCGACTACGTCCGCCGGATTGGCGTCCCACACGTCGCGCTCGATGACCGCTCGCTCGGAGTTCTCTTCCCGCTCCGGTACGTCGTCGGGTAAGACCGGCTCCTCCGGATACGCCGGGATGGACTGCTCCGCGAGATCGGCCTCGGGGACCGCGTCCGCAAGGGGGTCTGTCATCGTGCGCTCCTCTCCGCGTAGGCCTCGCGATCGGCATACCCGTCCTGGCACGCCGCAATCAAGGCAGACGTACAGCTGGCAGCATCGAGGATGCCCGTGGCCGGGCCGCGGGGCAACCATCTCGCAGGGGTGGGTTATCCCCCCTCGTCCGCACGCGGCGCCGCCGCGTTCGCGGGATGCTCCACCAATGCGAGCGTGCGCCCGGCCATGAACCGCGCGGTGCGCACCGCCGTCCCGGATCGCGTCACCTCACTGACTTCGACCACGCCGCGCGCAATCCGCACTTCGACGCGCCGCCCGGCCCGGGTAGCCGCGATCTCGTAACTGCGCGACCCGTCGCCGACATCGACGACGATCTCCACACGATCACCCTTCATCCTCCAATTCTCCTCTTTTCCAGGGCTTTTCGCCGCTACGGCTGGATAACGGCGGAGCGGCGCCGGCCGCTTCCAGCGCTGGTCGAAACAGCCCCGTTGCCCACGGGCGGCTACGCCGCCGCCCGGCGCCGACCGAGTCCAAGCGTGCGCGCGATGCGGGTCATGAGCTGAGACATCGCGGCCGGAAAGGAATCCGGCTCGGGGACGGTGACCGGGCGGACCCGGCCGTTGTGGATCGCGCTCACCCGCCAGCTTTCGGAAGTGCGCACCAGCACGAGCGTCTGGCGCGAGAGCCTGCGCTCGGGCAGCCGGGAGCGCCACGGCATCAGCACCGACGCGCTGCCGTGCAGGATCGCCACGTCCGGGGTGACGAAGCGGATCGACTCCACATCGCCGACGAGTGCCGAGCCCGCCAGCACGCCGCGAAAGAGCTTGTCGTGATTGCGCTGATGCTCGGCGCGGCCGATCGCGCGGGTGCCGTCGTAGGACACATAGTCGGAGTCTTCGGTGAACAGCGCCGCGTAGGCCGCGGCGTCATTGTCGGTCCAGGCCCGCATGAGGTCCTGGAACAGCGCCCGGATCCGGGCGGCGTCGGCGGCGGTTCGGTCGGCGGTCTCGGTCATCGCTGGATTCCCTGCCCGTGCTATCGTTTCGGTTAACGAAATCTACGATAACAGAAAGTTTCGAATGTCGAAAGATGACCTCATCGGCGCGATCGGTACGCAGTTGCGGCTGCTCCAGCAGAGCTTCGACCTCTTCGACGAGGCGGTCGCCGCACATCTGGGCGTGAACCGCACCGACCTTCGGTGCCTGGATGTCGCGCTCGGCCGCGGCCCGCTGCCCGCCGGCGAGCTGAGTGCCGCGTTGAAACTCAGTCCCGCGGCCACGACCACGGTCATCGATCGCTTGGAACGTGCCGGGTTCGTCGCTCGCAGCCAGGATCCGGCCAATCGGCGCCGGGTGCTGGTGACCGCCACCGACGCCGCGGACGAGGTGGCGCAGCGGATCTTCGAACCCGTCGGCCGCGCGGGCGCGCAGGCCCTCGGCCGCTACGACACCGACCAGCTCGCGCTGATCCTCGACTTCCTGGGCACCGCGCTCGCCGTCCATCGTGAGCAGACCGATCGCGTCGTCTCGAAAGGCTGACCCAGGCGCGTGGATTCCACCGCGTCAGCTCACGGACGCCCTGGTACCGATGAATTCCAGGAGGCTCGCACGTCTCACTAGGTGGAGACGTCCCCTCGCTCAGGAGTTTCAATGAAACCGGAATTCGATTTCGAACCGGCGGCTACCGCGCTCGAGGCGGTGGTCGTCGGCATAACCGAGGATCAGCTCACCCTGCCAACGCCCTGTGCCGGCACCATGGTGCGAGACCTCCTCACGCACGTCGTCGACCTGACCGAGGCATTCCGGCAGGCCGCCACCAAGGAAGCCGTGGGCAGTTCCGTCGCGCCGGACACGCGCCCGGACCGGCCTCTCGTGTCCGATTGGCGCAGCAGGATTCCCACGCGGCTGAAGGCACTCGTCTCCGCATGGCGCGAACCGGCGGCATGGGACGGCGTCACCGAAGCGGGCGGCGTCACGTTGCCCGCCCCCGTCATGGCCATGGTCGCGCTGGACGAATTGGTCATCCACTGCTGGGATCTCGCGAAGGCGACCGGCCAGGAACCGCGCTATGACCCCGCCGACCTCGCGGTGCTCGCCGAATTCTTGGCGGATACGCCACCCGAAGGCACACCGGGACTCTTCGGCCCGGTAGTGCCGATCCCGGCCGAAGCGCCTGTCTTACAGCGGGTTCTGGGCCTCACCGGGCGCGACCCGGCGTGGACTCCCTAGTCTGCGTCGCGCCCGGCCGGTGTGACGAACATTCCAGCTCTCGCCGCGCCCGCGGCGGCCGCCGCGCTCGTGCGGATGGCGTTGTCGTCGATGGGATCACCGCTGGCGAGCAGTCTGTAGTAGAGCGGACCGGATACCGCGGACAGGACGGCACGGGAGTCGGTACCAGGAGCCGCCTCGCCGCGCTCTATCGCGGCCACGACACAGGGTGCCCATTCGGTGAGCCGGACGTCGTAGAAGCGGCGCAGCGCGGTGGCGGCGGCCTCGTCGCAGGTGGCGGCGACGATAACGGCCTGGAACAGCCGTCCTTGGCGAGGGTCGGTCAACGTCGCGGCGACCAGATGGGCGTTGGCGGTGAGATCGCCGAGCAGTGAACCGGTGTCGGCGTGCGGCAGCGACTGTTCGGCCATGTCGGCCAGTAGATCGGTGACCAGCCCGGCGGGGGTTCGCCAGCGGCGGTAGACGGTGGTCTTGCCGACCTCGGCGCGCGCCGCGACCTCGGCGAGATCCAGGTGGGCGAAGCCGCGTTCGGCGAGCAGGTCACCCGCGACGCGCAGCACCGCCTCGCGGACCCGCGCGGTCCGTCCACCAGGGCGCACCGATCCGGGCACGGCCTCTTCCTGCTCCATAACGGGACTCCAGTTTCATTTATCGCGCAACGGGTGTAGTGTCCAAGTTCTTAATGGAACTATAGACCCCTTTGCGGGCCGTCCTTGGATCGTGAACGCACATTCGGACGGTGAGCACGGATCAGGAGGACGGTCCTGTGAACATTCAGACGGTAGACGCGCAGATGGAGTACCGGCGGCTGGGCGCATCAGGCCTGCTCGTCCCGGCCCTGAGCTTCGGCGCGGGCACCTTCGGCGGACGGGGCGAGTTTTTCGGCGCGTGGGGCGACACGGACGCCGAGCAGGCCCGACGGCTGGTCGACATCAGCCTGGACGCCGGCGTCACGATGTTCGACACCGCCGACGTCTACTCCGACGGCGCCTCCGAAGAGGTACTGGGCGCCGCGGTCAAGGGCAGGCGTGATCAGGTGCTGCTGTCGACCAAGGCCACTTTGCCGACCGGCCCCGGCCCGCTGGACGCCGGTTCCGGGCGGGCCAGGTTGATCGGTGCGGTCGAGGCGTCGCTACGCAGGCTGGGCACCGACTACATCGATCTGTTCCAGCTACACGCCTTCGACGCGGGCACCCCGGTGGAAGAAGTCGTCGCGGCATTGGACGACCTGGTGCGCGCGGGCAAGATCCGCTACGTCGGCGCCTCGAACTTCGCGGGCTGGCAGCTGATGAAATCCCTTGCCGCGGCCGATCGCAACGCCCTGACCAGGTACGTCGCGCACCAGGTCTATTACTCGCTGGTCGGGCGCGACTACGAATGGGAGCTCATGCCACTCGGGCGCGACCAGGGTGTAGGCGCGGTCGTCTGGAGCCCGCTGGGCTGGGGCAGGCTGACCGGCAAGATCCGTCGTGACCGACCGCTTCCGGAGGGCAGCCGGCTGCATCGGACCGCCGAGGCCGGTCCGCCGGTCGACGACGAGAAGCTCTACGACGTGGTCGACGTCCTCGACGAGCTGGCCGCCGAAACCGGTAAGACGGTCCCGCAGATCGCCCTGAACTGGCTGCTGCGCCGCCCCACCGTCGCCACCGTCATCGTCGGCGCCCGCAACGAGGAGCAACTGCGCCAGAACCTCGGCGCCATCGGCTGGCAACTCGACGCCGATCAGATCGCGCGTCTGGACAAAGCCGGCGCCACCACCCCGCCCTACCCCTACTACCCGTACTACCGCCTGCCTGACTTCACCCGCCTGAACCCGCCCGCGGTGTGAGCGAACGCGCTGTCGCCCTCCGATCGGCGAGGCCGTGCGACCGGTCGCGCCGGTCGCGATAACGCAAGAGCGCACGACAGAACCGTGCAAGGGCCGTGCAAGCAGAGACCGGCACAGTCGTCGGCATGACTTCTTTCGCACCATATTCAGCGCTCGCCGTGGAGGCGGACCGCTTGGTCAAGGTGTTCGGGGAACAGCGCGCCGTCGACGGTGTGAGCCTGGCGGTGCCGCGGGGCTCGGTGTACGGCGTGCTCGGACCGAACGGCGCGGGCAAGACCACGACCATCCGCATGCTGGCGACTCTGCTGCGCCCCGATGGCGGCAGCGCCCGGATCTTCGGCCACGACGTGGTCGCGGAGCCGACGGCGGTCCGCTCGCTGCTCGGCGTCACCGGACAGTACGCCTCGGTCGACGAGGACTTGTCCGCCACCGAGAACCTGATCATCTTCTCCCGCTTGCTCGGCCTGAGCCGGATCGACGCCCGGCGCAAGGCGGTCGAACTGCTGGAGGAATTCGACCTCGTCGAGGCGGCGAACAAGCCGCTGCGAAACTTTTCCGGCGGCATGCGGCGCAGGCTCGATCTGGCCGCCAGCCTGATCGCGACGCCGCCACTGCTGTTCCTGGACGAACCGACCACCGGCCTCGATCCGCGCACCCGCGCCCAGATGTGGGAGACCATCCGCCGCCTCGTCCGCGAGGGCGCGACGGTGCTGCTCACCACGCAGTATCTGGACGAGGCCGATCAGCTGGCCGACCGGATCGCGGTGATCGACCGCGGCAAGGTGATCGCCGACGGCACGGCCGACGAACTCAAGGCCTCGGTCGGCCGCTCCTCCCTGCATCTGACCCTGGTCGATCGCGGCCAGTTGGACGAGGCACGCCGGATCATCGGCGATTTCCTCGGCACCGAAACGCAGATCACCCCGGAGGCGGGACGGCTCACCGCGCCGCTGCCCGACGCCGGTGTCACCGCCGATCTGCTGATCCGCCTGCGCGAGTGGGAGATCGGGGTCGAGGAGATCACCGTGAGCAAGCCGAGCCTGGACGAGGTTTTCCTCACCATCACCGGCCACCCTGCCGACGACACCACCGACGAATCCGAGAGGAGCGCGGCGTGACAACCACAACCATCACCGCGACCGACAGTGCGGCGGGTCATGCCGCGCCGACCCCGATTCCCGATGTGCGCAACCGGATTCCGATCGGGCAGGCGGTGGCGAACTCGCTCACCATGGCCTACCGCGGACTGCTGAAGATCAAGCACAAGCCCGAGCAGTTGTTCGACGTCACGATTCAGCCGATCCTGTTCACCGCCTTGTTCGCTTACATCTTCGGCGGTGCCATCGGCGGCAGCGTGCGGGATTACCTGCCGATCCTGATCCCCGGCATCCTGGTGCAGACCGTGGTGCTCACGTCGGTCGTCACCGGCACCCAGTTGCGCGAGGACATGGACAAGGGCGTTTTCGACCGGTTCAAATCCCTTCCGATCGCTCGCATGTCGGCCCTGGCCGGAGCGCTGATCGCCGACATGGTGCGCTACGTCATCGCGACCGTGCTGACCATCGTCGTTGGCCTGTGCATCGGCTATCGGCCGGAGGGGGGCGTGGCCGGCGTCGTCGCGGCGGGTCTGGTCATCGTGGCCTGCTCGTTCGCGATCAGCTGGATCTGGGCACTGGTCGGGGTCACCGGCAAGAGCGCGGCGGGTGTGCAGGGCATCTCGATGATGATCATGTTCCCGCTGACCTTCATGTCCGGCGCGTTCGCGCTGGTGAGCACCATGCCGGGCTGGATGCAGGGGCTCAACCACGCGAATCCCGTGTACTACATGGTGAACGCGTGCCGCGGGTTGATGAACGGCGGCGCGTACGGCAGCGATCTGGCCTGGTCGCTGATCGGCTCGCTGGTCGTGATCGCGATCTTCGCCCCGCTCACCGTCAAGGCGTACATGCGCCGGGCCTGAAGCGCACCGACATCGGCACGCCGGGTGAACGACCAGTCGCCCGGCGTGCCGTCGTTGGTCGAAGGTGGGTCTCGTCTTTCCTGTGCGGGAGGGAAGTGGTCGCGAGGGGTCGGGGCGTCGGTGAAAGACACCGCGCGCAACAGTCAGCGAGCGTCGTTCAGTTCCTGGATCATCCGCATGATCCGGTCGGCGGAGTCTTTGCGGCGCAGGCGGTCGACCCGGTCACGCTCCTTGCCGACCCGCTCGGCGCCCAGTGTCGTGACCGCGGCGTCCAGGTGCCGGTCCCAGCGCATGGTCGGAAAGTCTTGGCGGCAGAAGACATTCGGAGCCAGGACGAGCAGCTCGAGACCGCGCGAAACGTCATGGCCGACAGCGATGAGATACGAGCCGATCGCGCAGGCCACAGCGCCGATCTGCGGCAGGTCCTGATACTGCGTCATTATCGGCACCATGAGCTCGGCGAGTTCCGCAACCAGGGCCGCGCCGGTTTCGGCCGCACCGTAGAGAACCTTTGCGTCGAGCGCCGCCGCGGCGAGCATCAGTGCGCCGGGCCCCGGCCCGAGCGCGTGGTCCGGCCAGCCGAACAGGTCGAGTGCGCGCTGGTAGCGAGCGAAACCCTCGGCGATGCCGCCCGCCGCGAACGCCACCTCGGCCGAACTCTGCATGACCGTGGACAGCAACGGATTCCGCCCGCCGGTCGAGGTGTCCAGGTCTATCGTGCCGAACGCGAGCTCGAGTTCCCGTTCGGCCTGCGCCAGCTCACCGGTGCCGACCAGCGAAGCAACCAGCAGGCTGCGGGTCTCCACGGTGTCCTCGTACGCGCCGAGCCGCTGCAGCAGGTCGAGCGAACGGCGGTAGTAGGTCACCGATTCGGCGTACTGGGCGATCTGACCGCAGACCTGGCCGAGATGCCTGCACACCATGGCCACGCTCCAGACATTGTTGTGCCCGAAGATCTCCAGCGCCCTGATCGCGTCGACGGTCGAGCCGCGCACGTCGCCGAGGTTCTCCCGGATGTTGGCGCGCAGCAGCAGCGCGGCGGTCTTGGTCTCCGGATCACCCGAGCGCAGCGCGTCGGCGATCAGCCTGCCGAGTCCGCGCCCGTCCGCCCTGGTGAGCACGACGCGGCCGATGAAACTGTTGGGCTCGGTGAGATCGGCGCCCGCACGGAACAAACGACGCACTTTCAGGCGCAGCCGGGCGAGGTCGCGGGCGCCGCCGCCGATGTAGGTGAGATGCAAAAACATCATCTCGTAGGTGGTGAGCACCAGGTCTGCGCGCGGGGCGTCCGGACCGAAGGCGGGCGCATCCAACTCGATCACCCGCTCCGCCCAGGTGACCACCTCCATATGGGAGCCGCGGATCACCCACAGCGTGGCGACGACGGGGAAGACCGTGTACGCCGTCGCCGCGTCCCGCCGTTCGAGCGCGCAGCGCAGCGCCGCGAGCAGGTTGTCCAGCTCGGCCGCCCCGGCGAGCGCGAGCTGGAGCTGGTCGCCGGTCATATATCGGAGCGCCATGTCGTCGGCATAGTGCTTGGCCCACCGCATGATGCGGGTCTCGACCGTTTCCGCCTCGCCCGCGATGCCCGTCAATCGCTCTTCGCCGAATTCGCGCACTGTCTCCAGCATCCGGTAGCGGATGCCGAGCACTTCGTCATCCAGCACGGTCAGCAGCGACTGGCTGACCAGGCCGTCGACGGCCGCCGCGACATCGCCCAGGTCAGCATCGCCCGCCACCGCTTCGGCGGCCGACAGCGTGAAACCGGCCGGGAATCGGCACAATCGGCGCAGCGCCACCTGCTGTTCGGTGTCGAGCAGGTTCCAGCTCCAGTCGATCACCGCGTGCAGGGTGCGGTGCCGCTCGGGCGAGCTGCGGTCGCCGTGGCGCAGCAGCGCGAACCGGTCGGCGAGCCGTTCGTTGATCTCCTCGACGCTCATCGCCCGCACCCGGGCGGCGGCCAGTTCGATGGCCAGCGGCAGCCCGTCGAGGGTGCGGCAGAGTTGGGCGACGACGTTCGGGTCGAGCCGGACGGCGGGCCGCACCGCCTTGGCACGCGCGGCGAACAGCTCGGTCGCGGGCGAGCCCGCCGCGTCGATGGTCAAGGGCGGCAACGGATACACCGTCTCCGCGGTGATCGACAGCGGCGAGCGGCTCGTGGTGAGGACGGTCAGCCGGTTCGCGACACCGATCAGGTCGGCGACAACTACGGCGACGGCATCGATCAGGTGTTCACAGTTGTCCAGGATGAGCAGCATGGAGCGGGCCGATACCGCGTCGTGCAATCGTCTGCGCGCATCGATGGTCTGTCTGGAACGCAGTGCGGCCGTGTCGAAGGTGACATCGCTCAGTCCGAGCGTCGCGGCGATCGCCGCCTCGATCTCGGCCCTGGCGTCGCCGCCCTCCGCGCGCACGGAGGCCAGCTCCACCAGCACCACCGGACGCGAGCCGGCCACGCGTGCGCCGAGCTCATTGGCGACCCTGGTCTTTCCCGCACCACCCGGGCCGAGCACGGTCACCACGCGGCAATCGCGCAGTAGATCGGCGAGCACTGCGAGATCGGCCGCACGGCCGAGCAGCGCGTTGGGCGCGGCGCGCAGGCCGATGGTGGCGGGCGGCGGTTCCGCGCCGAGTCCAGGTGCTGGTCCCGCCGATGGGTCTGCGGCGATACCGGCCGGAGCCGTCCAAGCGGGTGCGCAACCGTCTTGGCCGCCGACCATCGCGGAAACACCGGTAGAGCCCCGCTGCGCCGCGGCACGACCCCCTGCGGGGGGCGCTTCCGCAGCGATATCGGCCACCGTCGAGGGCTGCGCGAACCCGCCCTGGGAGCCGCTGGCCGTCGCGGAAACACCGGTAGAGCCCGGCTGCGCCGGTGTTCGACCGGCTACGGGCGGTGGTTCCACAACGACACCGGCCACAGCCGTCGGGACCGACGCGAAGCCGTTCCGGGATTCGCCAGCCGTTCCAGACACACCGGTGCGACCCGGCTGTGCCGCGGCGCGGCTCACCGGCTCGCCCCGCAGGATCGCCGTGTGCAGCGCGGCCAGCGCCGGTCCCGGGTCCGTGCCGAGCTGCTCGACAAGCCGGGAACGGAACGCCGCGAAAGATTCCAACGCCTCGTTGGCCCGTCCCGCCTCGGCGAGCAGACGCATCAGGGTGTGCTGCGCGGTCTCGTCCAGTGGGTCGGCGGCGGCGCGGCGGCGGGCCAGACGGAGTGCGCCGTCGATGTCACCGCCGTCCTCGCGCGCGGTCAGCTCGAGGTCGTCGAGTTCGGCGAGAAGATGCCCGACCGTGACGCGCAGGGCGTCGGCGACGTCACCGGAGGGCAGATCAGCGCCGGGTTCGCCACGCCACAGCGCCCGCGCCTGCCCGATCGCCGCGAGGCACGCGGCTGGATCGCCCGCGGTGTGGCACCGGCGCGCCTCTCGCGCCCCTTCTCCGGCCAAGGTCACATCGACTTGGTCGGCGCGGAGCATCAGCCGGTAACCCGCAGGTCCGATCTCCAGCGCGCCTGCCGGAAGGGCGGCGCGCAGCCGAGAGACCTGGGTGTGCAGCGCGTTCATCGGCGACCGCGGCGGCTGTTCGCCCCAGACGTCATCGATCAGGGCCTGCGCACTGCGACTGCGCCCCGGCCGCAGGGCCAGCGCCGCGAGCAGGAGCCTGGAGCGCGTACCGGGCAGCGGTGTCAGCGCACCGTCACGACGCAGCGCCACCTCACCCAGCAAGGCCACCACGACCGATTGGCCTGCGGGCGTCGTCACTGCTCGACTGTGGCCGTGCGGGCCGTTGTGCTCCGGAAACATCCCGCGGTCATCGTAGGCGAGCACGGCCGAGGGAGCCGACACGATTCTTTTGCCGCGATTCCGAGTGGTCGGTCGCATAGGCTGACCTCGTGGCTGAGTTCGAGGTGGTCCGGTCGGCCGTGATCACGGCCGAACCCGCGCGAGTGCACGCGCTGATCAACGATTTTCACGAATGGGTCAAGTGGTCGCCCTGGGAGGATCTCGACCCGCAATTGCAGCGCAGTTATTCCGGCGCGGACTCCGGCGTCGGCGCACGCTACGCCTGGAGCGGCAACCGCAAGGCGGGGGCCGGCAGCATGGAGATCATCAGCAGCACCGAGCGCCAGATCGGGTTGCGCCTGGAATTCCTGAAGCCGATGAAGGCCACCAACCAGGTGACCTTCATCCTGGACCCGGTGGAGACCGGCACCGAGGTGACCTGGCGGATGACCGGGCAGCAGACCGGCGTGATGGGCTTCATCGGCAAGCTCATCCCGATGGACAAATTCGTCGGCCGTGACTTCGAGAAGGGACTCGCCGGGTTGCAACAGGCAGTGACGGCCGCAACGGCCTGATCGCCGCGCGCGCCAGGCAGTACCTCCGCCTTCGCTCCGGCCATGCGCGGGCTGAAGACGGACTACGTCCGACTGCGCCGATTATGCTGCGGACATGGCTACTGCAGCGCAATGGATCGAGGGCGCGCGACCGCGTACCCTGCCGAACGCGATCGCCCCCGTGCTCGCCGGGACCGGCGCCGCCGCGTCCATCGACGGGGCGGTGTGGTGGAAAGCGATTCTCGCGCTGCTGGTTTCGCTGGCGCTGATCGTCGGCGTCAACTACGCCAACGACTACTCCGACGGTATTCGCGGCACCGATGACGTCCGGGTCGGCCCGGTGCGCCTGGTCGGGCAGAAACTGGCCTCCCCCGCCGCGGTGAAGAACGCCGCGATCGCCAGCCTCGCCATCGGCGCGGTCTTCGGTTTGGTGCTCGTCGCCACCAGCGCGTGGTGGCTGCTGCTGATCGGCGCCGCCTGCCTGGCGGGAGCCTGGTACTACACCGGGGGCAGCAAGCCCTACGGGTACAGCGGATTCGGCGAGCTGGCGGTGTTCGTCTTCTTCGGCCTGATCGGCGTGCTGGGCACCCAATTCGTGCAGGCGAACCGAATCGACTGGGTGGGCGCGCTGCTCGCGATCTCGGTGGGCGCGTTCTCCAGCGCCGTGCTCGTCGCGAACAATCTGCGCGACATCCCGACCGACACCGAGTCCGGGAAGGTCACGCTCGCGGTGAAACTCGGCGACCCCCGCACCCGCACCCTGCATCTCGCGCTGCTCACGGTGCCGTTCGTCGCGACCCTGATCCTGCTCGCCCGCACGCCGTGGGCGCTGGCCGGGCTGGTCGCCATTCCTCTGGCCGTACGCGCCAACGCGCCGGTGCGCGGCGGCAAGGGCGGCCTGGAACTGATTCCAGCGCTGCGCGATTCCGGGCTCGCCCTGCTCGTCTGGTCGGCAATAACCGCACTCGCGGTCGGGCTCGGTTAGTCCTCGTCCGGAACGAGGATGCCGAGCACCCAGTTCACCAGCGAGACGATGATGCCGCCGAATACCGCCGCCCAGAAACCCTCGACGCGCAGGCCGTAGTCGGTGAACGCGTCGGTGATCTCGGCGGTCAGCCACAGCATGAGCGCGTTGATCAGGAGCAAGAACAGTCCGAGCGTCACGATCACCAGCGGCAGCGACAGCAGCTTGACAATCGGCTTGACCAGCGCGTTCACAACGGTGAACACCGCGGCGACGGCGAGCACGACGCCGATCTTCGCGGCGGTGCCCCCTTCCGGGGCAAGGATGTCGATCTTGTCGACCCAGAAGGCGGCCAGCCAGATGGCGACCGCGTTGATGACCAACCGAATCACAAGCTGCATGGGCCAATGCTAGGCCGGATGGGCGCGCATGCACCGACTTACAACGGGATCCACGGCGGCGCAGGTCCGCTGGCTCAGGCCGCACGGTCGAGCAGGGCGTGCACCTTGGGGCGCAAGTCGTGGATCGCGTCGCCACCACCGAACAGACGCACGGTGGTCTGGTTGGGCGCCCGCAGGATGCCGAGCAGCACGTGCCCGGATTCGATGGATTTGTCCTTGCGGCCGAGCGCCTCGCGCAGCGCGAGCTCGAGCACCTTCTTCGCGTCCCTGGTGAACGGGATATGCCCGTAGTTCCCGCCGCGGCCCCAGCCGAACGGTCCGCGCCGCGGTTCCGGCTCGGCGCGGTCGAGCGCGTCCTCGCCGAAATGGGCCTCCAGCGACTCGCGCACGGCGTCGAGATCGATGCCGATCGAGCGCAGCGCCGCGGCGTCCTCCGCGCCGAGCGGTTCGCCCTTGGCCTTCTCCGACAGCGCGCGGCGCACACCCTCATGGGTGAGTCCGGCCTCCGCGAGCAGCGCGGTCAGCTCGGGTTCGCCCTGCGAAAGCAGACCGAGCAGCACGTGCTCCACCTCGATATTCGACGCACGCAGCGCACGCGCGTCTTCCTGGGCGATGATGATCGCCGTTTTCGCCGACCTGCTGAACCGTTCGAACATCAGCGGCTCCTGCCTTTCCGGTTGTACTTCTGGTGGACCGCCTGCTTGCTGACCTCGAGCGCTTCGGCGATCGCTTGCCACGACCAGCCCTGGGCACGGGCATTGGCCACCTGGATCGCCTCGAGACGTTCGAGCAGCCTGCGCAGTGCGAGCACCGCGCGCAGCCCGACTTCGGGGTCGGGGCTGCCCGCGGCGGCCGCCAGCGTGGTTGCTTCCGTCATGCGTCAATTTTGATTGACGGCAGTAGTGGTGTCAATCAAAATTGACAACCGATGGCGCGAAGAAGCCCGATTTCCGCTATCGGCGAACCATGAGCTTTCTTCGGCGAACCCGGGGGCGCAATGGGCGACCGCGTGTCGTCAAGGGCACCGGGGTCACGGCCGAACCGCTCAGGCGTCCCAGATCCCCGTCGCGAAGAACTTGTCCAAGACCGCGGTCGGCTCGGCGAGACGCAACCCCTGCGACGCGACCCAGTCGTCGTCGAAATACGTTCCCGCGTAGCGATCGCCACCGTCACAGAGCAGCGTGACCACGCTGCCACTGCCTCCCTCGGCGATCATCTCGCCGATGAGAGCGAACACGCCCCACAGATTGGTTCCGGTCGATCCGCCGACACGGCGGCCCAGCCGAGCGCTCGCATAGCGTGCGGCCGCGATGGACGCCGCGTCGGGCACTTCGAACATCCGGTCCACGACCTGCCCGACGAACGACGGCTCCACCCTGGGACGGCCGATCCCCTCGATGCGCGAGGGCATTCCGGTCTGGTAGCCCGAATCGCCGGTCTCGTAGCCGCCGAAGAACGCGGAGTTCTCCGGATCGACCACCGCCAATTTGGTTGCGTGCCGGCGATAACGGATGTAGCGACCGATCGTGGCGCTGGTGCCGCCGGTGCCGGCGCCGACCACGATCCACTCCGGCACCGGATGGGTCTCCAAAGCCATCTGGTCGAAGATCGATTCGGCGATGTTGTTGTTGCCGCGCCAGTCGGTGGCGCGCTCGGCGTGGGTGAACTGGTCCATGTAGTGACCGCCGCATTCGGCGGCCAACCGCGCCGCCTCGGTGTACATGTCCGGCGGGCGCTGCACGAAATGACAGCGGCCACCCTGCGCTTCGATCAGCGCGACCTTCTGCGGTGAGGTGCTCGCCGGCATCACCGCGACGAAGTCGAGGCCGAGCAGTTTCGCGAAGTATGCCTCGCTGATCGCGGTCGAACCGGACGACGCCTCCACCACCGTGGTGCCCTCGGTGATCCAGCCGTTGCAGATCGCGTACAGGAACAGTGAGCGAGCCAGGCGGTGTTTGAGACTGCCGGTGATGTGGGTCGACTCGTCCTTGAGATACAGCTGCACGTCCCACGCCGCGGGCAGCGGGTAGCGCAGCAGGTGGGTGTCCGCGCTGCGCTGGGCGTCGGCGTCGATCAGCCGCACCGCGTTGTCGACCCAATCGCGCGGGGTGGTGTGGTCGCAGGACCTCACGAAGACGTTCCCGCGTCCGGAGGGTTCGGCGGCTCCTCGCCGCGTAGCCGCGCCCGCAGCTGGGCTTTGTCCCGGCGCCTGCGCTCGTCGACCAGGGCGATGTCCTCGTTGACCTTCACGCGCAGCCGCTTGAACAGGGTCAGCGACAGCGGCATCGCGATGATCAGGGCGAACAGCGCGGCGACCACCAGCGGGATGTCCACCGACACCAACTGGGCGGCCAGCACGATCACCGCGGTGAGCACTACCACGAGACCCAACCTCGCGACGGTATAAAGCGCCAGATTCCGGGCCAGCCGACGACCAACGCCAGCGGTTTGCTGTCCGGAAGCCTTTTCTGGTGGAGTTGCGTCACGCACATCCGTCAGCCTATGCGAAGCTGTTGCCCGCCCCCGGTGCACGCCCAATGCCGGAGGTGAGGCGCACATCCGTTTTGTCTATTACCTCCCCTTTACCAACTGTAGGTGGTTCGAGTACCTAGGGGTTTCAGTGCGACGATGGCGCCATCTGATGAGGGAACTGTCGAGAACGGAGAGGTTTGCTATGACTGCGATCACCGTCGGCGGCCAGGACACCCTGCTGACTCCGGGCCAGGTTGCTGCCCTGTTCCACGTCGACCCCAAGACCGTGACGCGCTGGGCTCACGCCGGGCGTCTCGGATCGCTGCGCACACCGGGCGGACATCGCCGGTTCCGCGAAACGGAAGTACTCCAGCTGCTCAAGTCGCTGACCACCGAGGCGACCGCACGCTGATCGCAGGGCGCGCGGGCCCGTCGTCGCAGGGCCCGCGCTCGCCCGCAGGCGGATTTCACGTCTGCGGTGTGCTGAAGTCACGTCCGCGACTACCCTCGTAATCAGGAGGTGAGCGACGTGACGTACCTGTTGGCACTCATCGCAGTGGTGGCAATCGCGGTGTTGTGCTGGAAGGCGTTCGGCCCCGAGCGGATCGGACCCACTATCCCGCAAACGCGTTCACCACAGCGCAAGCGCATCATCGGACCCGACGACGATCCGGAGTTCCTCTGGCGGCTCTCCCGCCAGCACCGCGACGGCGAGTCCGGTTCTGCCGAGCGCTGACGCGATTCGTCCGCGTTACACGCGCCCAGCGACATCCGGCGTGTGTTCCCCCATTGCTCCGCGCGCTGCGCCGAGCATTCCGCTGTGCCGTCGTCCTGGCGGGATAACTCCCTCGTCCCGCCAGGCAGCACGGACATCGGCCGTTCGGTCGGGGTGAGGCAGGCGCGCTGCGGTGCGCCTGCCCCACCCGATCCGAGCGTCGATCAGGGTTCGCCGTTGACGACCGCCAGCAAGGCGTCGGTGAAGGGCTGCCCACCCTGGATGGCTCCGCCCGCGATCGCGCCGACGACCAGGCCGATCGGGCCGGTGATGATGCTGAAGAAGCCCAGGCCGATCAGGGCTCCGAGCAGACCACCGAGCAGCGCGCCGACGACCACGCCCGCGACGTTCTTGTTCAGTTCGGCGATGAGGCGATTCATCGAGCTGATCGGCTGCATCTCGCCGATCTCCTTCGCGTCCGCCACCGGCGTGAGCGCGAGACGCCTTCCGTTGTCACTGATCTCGTGCGCGACCGCCAGCTTGCTTCCGGAAACCTGGAAGGACAGCGGCACCTCGGCGACCACGGCGCCGGTGTCCGAGGTCAGTTTGATCTTGGTACCGTCGTCGACCACCGCAAAGGTGCCGTGCTCGACAGCGGTCGTGATAGTGCCGGTTTCGCGGGAGACCGTGGTGCGGTAGTCGACGCCCTGCTCTACGCCGACTGTCGCCGTCTCCTTATCCGCTTCCACGGGTTGCGCGTTCGCGGCCCCCGCCGTGATGCCCACGGCGGCAACCGCGGTGAGCGTGATGGCGGCAATAGTGCCGAACTTCATTATGGAATTCCTTCTCGAGACCTCCGGCTCCCGAGGCCGGATGGCGTGTGACTGTACAGCGCCCGTAGCTTGTTGCCAGACTTGGCGATCGGCATACGTCTCGCGAAGGTTCGTTATGCGATTGTGATCAGTTCGGCTGACGAAGACGTCGCGCAGGTTAACTACGGGGCGAATCACCCCCCTGGGGACGAAAACTCGACGCGGACGCGCCGCGTAGTGTATGCATGGCAAGGTTCTTCAATCCGCAAATTCACAACTTCGGGTCGGCTCAGGCGTTGGGTTCGAAGGTTACAGCTGTGGAGGACGTGACGTGTCGCGCCAACGTATCCGTGCCGGTCTTACCTTGATTGCCTTCATGGCTGGGACCGCGCTGGCTGCGGGCCTCGTGGTCGCCGCGGCGGTGTCGATGTCGGATCCCGCGGAGGAACCGGCCAACGCCGCCCAGACCGGCAACGCGACAACCACATCGGCGCCACCACCGACCACCACCGAGGAGTTGCCGACCACCACCGAGGAACTGCCCACCACCTCGGCGATGCGCGGCGCGTCGAACAAGGGCGCCACGAGTTTGCAGGTGAACATCGGCGACTGCGTGCACCTCGGCGGCTCCGGAATCGACAAGGCCGCCTGTGGCAGCCCGAACTCGACCTACAAGGTCTTCGAGAAGGCTCCGGCAAACAGCCAGTGTCCCACCGACGCCGACCACACCTACAACGAAACCCTCCAGGGGGCAGCGCAAGCCGCGCTGTGCCTGGACATCGACTGGGTGGTCGGCGGCTGTATGGACGTGGTCCCGGGTAGCCCGAAACGCCTGGACTGCGCGACCCCCACCCCAACCGGCGTGCGGGTGATGGACATCAAACAGAACACCGTCGACGTCAACGCCTGCGGCTCGACCGACAGCGGAATCGTCTACCGGCAGCGTCATTACGTCGTCTGCGTCAACCGCCTCTGATCGCTGCCGGCGGCAGCGCACCCCGTCGCCTCGGCGGGAAGCGGCGACGCGACCCGGCCAGGGACGCGTACAACTCGCCGAAGGTGGTCTGGTCCTGGCGAAGCTACTGAGTCGAATGACGCAGCAGCCTCGAAACCGATTCGAGGGAGGGGCCAGGGCTAAGAGGCCGCGCAAATAGGTGTTATTCGAGATCAGGGTCTCGGTCGGCCGACGCCGATAAACTGGCGGCATATCCGACCGGGAGGAGTCGGAATGCGAATCGCATGAGGTGGGAAGACTGTTGACCGAACAGACGACTGAAGAGAAGCTTTCCGTATCAGGTGAGGAAGGGAGCGGGGCGGATCGGGCGCTGCGCCGGCAGCGGATGGTGTGGATACTCGCCGTCCTCGCGCTCTTCGCGGCAGGAATCGCGGCAATGACCGCAGGTGGTCTGGCAGGTCGCTTCTATCGGTTCGGCGCCATCCCCACTTGGGCTTACATTTGGGCCATGCCGGCGTGCTGGACGGCCGGTACGGTGCTCTACATGGCCTTCGCCCCGCGGCTGTGTCGGTACCGTAAGTGGGTGTGGGTCACATGTGCTGCCGTCCTGGCGCTGGTGACGGCGCCCCTTTGGGGGGTGGCGTGGCTCGCGGCAAGCTGGGCCGACGATAGCAGCAATGTCGTGGCCATCGAAGTGAGTCCCGACGGGCGCTACGAAGCCGTCACGGAGGAGTTCTACGACCTGATCGATCCCTCCTGCCGCGTCTGGCTTCGGGAGCGCGGCGGGGTGTTCAGCAGACAGGCTCTCGTGTGGGAGCGAATCGAAGCCAATTGCCCGACGCACGTGTCCTTCACGGGCGACACCGCGATCAGCATCACCGAGGGGGGCGCCCAGAGGCCCATAACCACGACGTTCGACGCCGACCGGATGCGCGTGGCACAAATCTTGCCGACCCCGAAACCCTCCCGCTGATCGGCCGGACACGAGGTTCAGGGGCGCGCAGACTTAGGTTCACGCGGTCGGTTTCGGAGGGGTGTGGCCCGACTGGTCCACGCGTACCGCCGTCGAGGTCGTTCTGCGGGAGCGCCTGAATCCCGCTGCGTACCGAGCGCGACCAGCGCGACGGCACCGAGACTCATGATCAGCATTGCGCCTATCGGCGCAAATCAGGCCCCATTTTCTACCGCCTAGTTGAGCCCGGCGTACGAGTGCAACCCGCTGATCACCATGTTGATGATGAACAAGTTGAACAGCATGGCGACGAAGGCGGCGATGTTGATCCAGGCGGCCTTGGTGTCGCGCCAGCCAGAGGTGGCGCGGGCGTGCAGGTAGGCGGCGTACAGGACCCAGGCGATGAAGGAGCAGGTTTCCTTGGGGTCCCAGCCCCAGAAGCGGCCCCACGCGGCTTCGGCCCAGATGGCGCCCAGGATGACGCCCGCGCCGAACAGCGGGAAGCCGATGATGGTGGTCTTGTAGGCGAGCCGGTCCAGGGTGCGGGCGTCGGGCAGGCGGCGGGCGATGGCGCCGAGGATGTTGTTCGACTCCTGGCCGTCGGGCTGGCGCAGGCGGTACAGGAACAGCATGCTGGCCACACCAGCGAACAGGAACACACCGCTGCCGATAGCGACGATGGTGACGTGCAACGGCAGCCAGAACGACCGCAGCGCGGGCACTACCGGCGCAGCGTCGGCGTAGAGCACGGTGCCCGCGAGGAACAGCAGGAGCAGCACCGGCACCAGCACGAACGCCCAGATCCCCCGGTAACGCCGGTCGCGCAGGAACAGCACCCCGACGAGCACGGCGGCGGCCGTCGCCATGGTGACGAACTCGTACATGTTGCCCAGCGGGAAGCGATGAGTGGAGAAGCCGCGCAACACGATCGAGGCCACATGCAACGCAATCGCGACCATCAGCACCGAGAACGCCATGTTGCCGAGCCGCTCCGACAGCGGTGTACGTGCGGGCTCGACGACTCGGCCCGGCCCCTGCGGCGTCGATCCGCCGCCCACCGTCACCAATTCGCGTTCGGCGACCCTGCGGCTGCGCGCCGTCGCGTACTGCCAGATCAGCAGCACCAGCACCAGCGCGTACACCACGATCGCCGTCTTGAACGCGAAATCGCTGTATCTGGCGATGGTCTCGTCGATCGGCATGGTCACTCTCCCGTGGTCTCGGCGCGCCGCGCCGGGGTGGTCTCGGCGTCCGGCTGCTCGTCGAGCAGGCGCTCGCGCAGCCGGCCGAACTCGTCGCCCCAGCCTGCCTGATCGGTCCTGGCGAGCCCGCCCATCTCTACTACAGTGCGTCGTTTGTCAACGGTACCGGCTCCGTCGTCGGCCGGGTACACCCGCACCCAGATCCGCCTGCGCTTGACCAGCAGCGAGACCAGCAGTCCCGCCATCATCAGCAGCGCGCTCACCAGCACCCACTGCTGGGCGGGATCGTGCGAGACCTGCAAATTCACGAACTCCTGCGCGCCGTCAAAGGTGACCTTGGTGCCGTTCGGCAGCGTGGTCGACTCGCCGGGGCGCAGATTGACCCTGGCCTCCTTGGTCAACCTGCCCTGCTTGACCTGCTCGGGGTCCAGCGCGAACAGCGACTGTGGCTTGCCGGTGTCCAGCCCGGTATCGCCGCGATAGATGTCGACCGCGACGGCCGGGTCGTTCATCGCGGGAAACGCCGAGGTCAACAGCGATCCGTGGAACATGGCGGTGGGCGCGAACAGGCCCTCGATCGCGATCTGGTTCTTGCGGCGTTCCTCGTCGGTGGCGTACATGCCGCCGGGCGGATCGATCCGCAGCACCCCGCTGGACAGGAACGTCGACGCGTCGTCCGGGCGCCATTGGATGGACTCGGTGCGCGTCTGCCCGTTGGGGAAGGTGACCGTGAAGGTCGGCGCGTAGCCGTGGCCCTGCAGGTAGAGCCGGTCACCGGCGACACGCAGCGGGTGGTTCACCCGCACCTGGGTGTCCCGCCAGGTGTCCGTCCGAAGGTCCCCGCCCGCCTGGTAGGCCAGATCGGCGGTGAACATCTCGGCCTGCCCGCTGGTCAGGTAGTCGGCCCGGAAGTTCTTCACCCGCACGCAGATCGGGGTCATGCCGGTGCCGTCGTTGACGTTGCCCGCCTTGAACGAGTCGAACACCGCCGGAGAGGTGGTGCAGAAACCGGGCCCATTGTTCGCCAGGACGATGACGCTGCCCTCGTAGCCGAACAGCTTGCCCACCGCGATGGCGACCAACAGCCCGACCAGCGCGAGATGGAACACCAGATTGCCGAGCTCGCGCGTGTAGCCCTTCTCCGCCGAGAGAGCCAGTTCGCCGTCGCGGTTGCCTGGCCGGATCTCGGTGCGCCAGCCCCGCAGCTGGGACCGCGCGTGGTCGATCACCGCACTGGGCGACTGCGCGACGCGGCCCGAGTAGTGGTGCGGCAGCCTGGTCAGGTTGCGTGGCGCCCGCACCGGCGGCGTGCGCAGGGCGCGGTAGTGATCGAGCGTGCGCGGCAGGATGCAACCGACCAGCGAGATGAACAGCAGTACGTAGATCGCGGTGAACCAGAAGCTGGAGAACACGTCGAACAGCTCGAAGCGGTCCATCCACGGACCGAGCGTGGGCCGGTCGGCGATGTACTGGGCGACCTTCTGCTCGTTCAGGTTGCGCTGCGGCAGCAGCGCGCCGGGAATCGCGGCCAGCGCGAGCAGGAACAGCAGCACCAGGGCGGTGCGCATGCTGGTGAGTCCGCGCCAGGTGTTGCGCACAAAGGCCCAGGCCCGTCCGGCCAGGGATTGGCGCGGCGGCCGCGCCGAGTTCTCGGTCGACGGCGGGTGGGTCACGGTCATATCGGCAAGGTCACCTCGGAGACGAACGCGTCGCGAACCCAGGCGACGAACTGGTCCCACGCTCCGGTGACCAGCGCGGCGCCGACCGCGACGAGCAACATGCCCCCGATGATCTGGATGGTGCGGGAGTTACGGCGCAGCCAGCCGACCCCCCGCAGTGCGCTCGCCGACCCGAAAGCGAGCACGACGAACGGCAAGCCAAGGCCGAGGCAGTAGGCGACGATCAGCGCGACGCCGCGCACGGCCGTGGTCCCGTCGGTGCCCGCGGCCACTGCCATGACGCCGGACAGCGTCGGGCCCAGACACGGCGTCCACCCGAGCGCGAAGACTCCACCGAGCAGCGGCGCGCCCATGATGCTGCTGAGCCTGCGCGGCTCCATCCTGGTGTCGCGCTGCAACGCGGGCACCAGGCCGATGAACACCAGGCCCATCAGGATCGTCACCACGCCGCCGATTCGTTGCAGCAGTTCCCGGTTCACGTTGAGCGTCTGAATGACCCCGAACACCGTGGCGGTCGCGAGCACGAAGACCACGGTGAACCCGGTGACGAACAGCCCGGCCGCACCGGCGACCCGCATCCGGCCCGAGCGAAGCGGTTGCGCGACGGCGGTCGACCCGGATCGGACCACGTGGGACCCGGTGGCCTCCGCGACGGTGGCGGGCGGCGCCTCCGCCCCGACCAGTCCGGCCAGATACGACAGGTACCCGGGGACCAGCGGCACCACGCAGGGCGAGGCGAACGACACCAGACCCGCGAGCAGGCACGCGCCGAGCGCCAGCAGCAGCGGACCGGAGGCCGCCGTCTGCTGGAACGATTCACCGACTCCGGCGAGCACCATCAGATGGCCTCCCCGGATCGCGGCGCGGGACGCTCAGGTCTCACACCGATTCCTCCCGCGTGTCCTCTGGCGCTCGTCCCGCGCCGCGGCGCAACGACACCTTCCGCTCGGTGGCGGCGGGCTCTTCGGCCACCTCGAGCACGGCGAAGTCCAGCAACGAGTCGGCGGCGACGCTGCGCGGCACGGTGGCGATACCCGCCCACCGGTCGTCGACGGCCCATCCGCCGCCGATGCGTCGGGCGCCCTGTCGTGGCCGGCAGGCACGCAGGTGACGGGTACGACGGTCGCGATTCACTGTGATTCCTCCGCGGCGAGACGTTCGACCACCGGCTGCAGATCCTCGGCGAGCAGGGACCGCAGGAAGACTGCGGCGACCCGGTGTTGCCGGTCGAGGACGAGGGTGGTGGGGATGACACTGGTAGGGAAATTCCCGCCGAGCGCCAGCAGAGTGCGCATCGACGGGTCGTAGATGGACGGATAGCCGACCTTGTTGTCGACCACGAAATCCTGGGCCTTGTCCTGCTGTGGATCGCGGACGTTGATGCCGAGGAACGCGACGCCCTTGTCCTTGGTCGCCTCGTAGACCTTCTCCAGGGCGGGCGCCTCGGCACGGCACGGACCGCACCACTGGCCCCACAGGTTGAGCACGACGACCTTGCCCGGGTAGTCCTCGACCGACGTGGTCTTGCCCGCCGTCATCAGGTCCGGGCCGGCCAGCTCGCCGATGGTGCCGCGCGCGGTGGGCGGGTCGTAGAGGATATCGGTCTTGCCGCCGGGCGAGACGAATTCGAAGGTGCCGCCCGATGCCACCGCGTCCGAACCGGTCGAACACCCCGCGAGCGCGGCGACCAGCGCCAGGCACGCGAGCAGAACCGGCAGCACCCGCCCGGTGCGCGTGGCGGGCGGGGTAACGGACGCGGTGCAGCGAGTCATGCGCCGTGTACCGAGGGGTCCGAGCCGCCCGCGGGCTCGGAGTAGACGATGTCGACGAGCGTGTCGCCGTGATAGACCAGCGAGGTCAGCGACGCGAGCGAGCACTGCCGGTGCCGCGGGTCGTGCCAGAGCCGCTGTCCCTGCAGGAACCGGCGCAGCGTCCACACGGGCAGCTGGTGGGAGACCAGCACCGCCTCGCGTCCGGCGGCTTCCACCCGCGCCTTGTTCACCGCGGCCAGCATGCGGTGCGCGATCTGCAAGTAGGGTTCGCCCCAGGACGGGGTGAACGGATCGCGCAGCTTCCACCAGTGCCGCGGTTTGCGCAGCGCGCCGTCGCCGACCGAGACGCGCAGACCCTCGAAGGTGTTGCCCGCCTCGATGAGGTTCTCGTCGGTCCGGACGATCAGGTCGTGCTGCCCGGCGATCGCCTCGGCGGTCTCCTGCGCCCGCTGCAGCGGCGAGGCGATCACCAGTGCGATGTCGTGATCGGCCAGCGTCCGAGCGACCGCGCCGGCCTGCGCGCGGCCCGCCACCGAGAGACTGAATCCGGGCAGGCGTCCGTAGAGGATGCCGTTCGGATTGTGCACCTCACCGTGCCGCAGCACGTGCACGATCGTCTCGATGGGCGCGGTGCCACCGTCGTGCACCCGCTCGGCGGCCGGGGCCGGGCCGTCGGCGGGCTCGGCCGAAACCTCGTTCCCGGCGGAAGCGGTCTTTCCCTCTTTACGCGCGGCGGTGACCTGCGCGGTCGGCGCCGCGGCCGCCGCGAAATGGGCGCCGGCGTCGACCACGCTGGATTCCACGGACTCGGTGTCGGCCGCCGCGGACTCGGTCGCGGCGCTTGCCGCGGCGAACTGCTCGCCCGCGTCGATCACGGTTGCCTCCGATACCGGATCGACGACCGGCGCCAGGGCATCGACGGCACTCCTCTCGGCGGCGTCGGTGGTTGGCTTGGGTAGCTCGCGCCGGTCGGCATCGGGTTGATCGAGATCGGAGCTCACGCGCGGGGTCCTTCGGGGGTGGCGGCCGCCGCCGCGTGCGCGGCGGCGGGCAGGGCGGCAGCGATACGGTCGAATGCGTTCTCGTCGAGCGCCGCGGAGACGAACCATGCTTCGAACGCGCTCGGCGGCGCGTACACGCCACCGTCGAGCAGAGCGTGGAAGAACGCTGGATAGCGCCACGTCTCGCTCGCCTTGGCGGCGGCGTAATCGGTGACCGGGCGTTCGGCGAAGAACACGCTCACCATATTGCCCGCGAATTGAACCTGGTGCCCGACCCCCGCCGTGGTCAGCGCGTCGCTGAACAAACCGCCGAGCCGCTCGGCATTGCGATCCAGCGCCGCGTAGACCTCATCGTCGGCCGCGCGCAGGGTGGCCAGACCCGCGGCCACCGCGACCGGGTTACCGGACAGCGTGCCCGCCTGATAGACGGGCCCGAGCGGGGCGAGATGGTTCATGATCTCGGCGCGCCCGCCGAACGCGGCGGCGGGAAGCCCGCCGCTCATCACCTTGCCGAAGGTGTAGAGATCGCCCGCGACGCCCTCCCGGCCGAACCAACCCGCGCGGCTGACCCGGAAGCCGGTCATCACCTCGTCCATGATCAGCAGCGCGCCGTGCTCGGCGGTGAGTGCGCGCAGGCCCGCGTTGAACCCGGGCAGGGGTGCGACCGCGCCCATATTGCCCGCCGCCGCCTCGGTGATCACGCACGCGATCTCGCCGGGATTCGTGGCGAACGCGGCCGCGACGGCGTCGAGGTCGTTGTAGGGCAGCACGATGGTGTCCGCCGCCTGGGCGCCCGTGACGCCGGGCGAGGTGGGCAAGCCGAGCGTGGCGACGCCGGATCCGGCGTCGGCGAGCAGCGCGTCGACGTGGCCGTGGTAGCAGCCGGCGAACTTGATGATCTTGGTGCGTCCGGTGTAGCCGCGAGCCAGCCGGACCGCGCTCATGGTGGCCTCGGTCCCGGAGTTCACCAGGCGCACCCGCTCCACCGGCGCGACCCGCCGCACGATCGCCTCGGCCAGCTCGATCTCCGCCTCGGTCGGCGCACCGAAAGATAGCCCGCCGGATGCCGCGTGCCGCACCGCGTCGACGACCGCGGGGTGCGCGTGGCCCAGAATCATCGGGCCCCAGGAGCAGACCAGATCGACGTACTCGTTGCCGTCGGCGTCGACGAGTGTGCAGCCGTGGGCCGAGGCGATGAATCGCGGTGTGCCGCCGACGGATCGGAACGCCCGCACCGGAGAGTTGACACCACCCGGAATCACCGAACTCGCCCGGTCGAAGAGCTGAGCGGAGACCGGCACCGCCGCACTGGTCAGACGCGGAGAAGAACTCACGTGTTCCAGTGTCTCAGTACCGCTGAAATGGTTCGACGACAGGGTGTAGTGCAGTGACGCAGGCCGCAGCCGGCCCGCAACACGCCGAGATGAGGTTCGCGCGAATTTCGATCGCTGGAGGGTTGCCGGTGCGTAATGTCGGGGCCATCGTCTACCGGCTGGGAGGGTCTGCATGCGGATTGCCATCGTCAGTGCGGGTTTACTCACCGCGGTCGCCTGCGCCACCGCGGCACTGGGCGCCGGTTCCGCCACCGCGGAGCCGCTCGATCAGCTCGACCACTCGCGCATCGGCATCCATCTGGACCACGTGGCGACCACGACGCTGGCCGGCGGCCCCATTCCCGCCGTCGTCACGATGGTCATCCCACCCAACCGCATCGGGGCCGGCCTGAAGACCGACTCCGCGATATACCGCGATCAGCACGGCAGGGTCTACGCCTCGCTGCGCCAAGTGCTGATGGAGGCGGCCGGCCATCCGGACGGGACGATCACCGTCTACCTCAATGCCCCCGGTACCCGCGACGGCCGCGTGCTGGACATCTACCAGCACTGGAGCTGAGGACGCCGCGGGCCAACGCCATCAGGTGTACATGCAGGGCACCTGCGCCGACATGGTGTGCAGGACGCACATGAACGAGTTGTAGGGCCCGGCCGAACCCGAATCCGGCACGAAGATCGGCGTCGCGTCTTCCAGCGGCAGACCGGAGTTCGCGCTGGCCGGCGCTGCCCCGATCCCGAGGGCGGCGGCCACGGCAAACGCGGCACAGATCTTTACGGCGAACCGGTTCATCAAACACTTTCCTTCATCACGTGCGTTCCGAACTACGGCCGAAATACTAACGGCCGCAGGAACATTCCTGGCAAAGCGCGCGGTCGCCGGGTGCGCACACCGGACGACACGCGGTTGCACGGTAGCCCAGACTCGCGGTATCCGCAGCGCTTCACACTCGATCCGGGGCTACGTGATGCGGAGGCAGAAAGCGGCGAATCCGGTTGTCACCAGGCACGCCAACGGCGCGGGCAGCGCATGCAGCAACGGCGCGGGCGGGGTGGCCGCGAATGCGGGCAGTGCCGGAAGCGGAGGTGCGGTAGCGGTTTCGGCGGACGCGGCCGGAACCGCTGCGGTGACGCCGATCACGCCCGCCGCCACCGCGCCGAAAAGTGTTCGTTGTACAGGTGGTCTCATGAATTCGGCGTTCCCGTCATCGCGGGGGTCAAACGAGGCGCATATGCCGAAGGCCCGGTCAGCGGCCGGTTCCTGCTCAGCCGCGGAGGCCGCGGACCAACCGGGCCGCCGCATCGATCACGAGCACTCCGGCCACCGCGACGAGCACCGCGGCCAATAGCTGCCAGGGCGCCGCGTAACGGGTCGCGGTGAACCCCGGCACGTCGCCCGAAGGCGCGAAGTCGACGGTGCGCACACTGTTGCGCCAGCTCAGCACCGCAGCCACCAGCGCGAGCAGGATCAGGTCGAGTTCCACGAACACCGGGATGATCCAACGCCTCAACGGTCGGCTCCGTTCTCGCCGCGCTGCACGGCTCCGGTCAACGCCGCCCGCAGCGCTCTGTGGTCCTTGGCCCATGCCTGCACCAGCGTATCGTCGGCCAGCCGCAGCCCGATGCCGGTGCGGCGGCGCGGCACGCCGGTCAATTCCCCGAGCGCCCTGGCCGACTCCCACGGTTCGTCGTCCCAGGACTCCTCGTCGCGTTCGGGGAGGACCTCCGCGACCGAGCTCAGCGGCAGCGACTCGGTGCCCGAGCGCAGCGTCGTCGAGGTGAGCTCGACGCTCGCATGCCGCTTACCGGCGAGCACTTGCAGCGCGACGAAGCCCGCGATCAGCGCGGCGCAGAACAGCAAAGCGAACCAGTGCACGGAACCACCCGTGACGAGTTCGAGGACGAGAATCGCCAGGCACAGGATCGGTCCATAGAGCACCGCACGCCAGCGGGCGCCCGGTTCGGCGAACAAAACGGTCGCTGCGGTCACACCCAGCCCATCACGGCGGCGCGCGGCGACACGGCGTAAAGCGGGATCAGCGAGTCAGGCCGGGCAGCAACAGCACGGCGACGGTCAGCACGGCAAACAGAATCAGCAGGCTCAATACGGCCAGATCCCGCCGAATGCTGTGCGGCTGCTGGATCACCACTCGCATCGCTGCCTCCGATCCTCCGGAGCCACCTGCTCAGTTCCCGCACGAAACGTAAAACAACGCATGGCAAATGACTTCCGGTTCCCATGTCCACTGTGACAGCCCTCACCATACATGCCGGTCTGTCTCGGACAAACTGGGAACGTGTTCCACCGGCCGGTTCAGCGTCCGCCCAGCTGGAAGTACGCGGTGGACTCCGGACGATGCGACAGATAGACGGCCCCAGCCGCGAGCACGGCCTGCACGATCGATGCTCCGCCCGCCACCAGCGAGGCTGTACCGGTCACCGCGTCGATCGCCAGCAACGAGCCGACGCCGATCACCACGACCCAGACGCCGAGCACGGTCAGCAAGGTGCGCGCCCAGAGCTTGCCGCGCCCGAACTGGTACACGATCACCAGCGCGAGCGCCGCGACGCCCAGCCCGATCAGCACCACGAACACGTACACCAGCGACACCATGAGCTCGGCGCTGGCCATCGTCACCTGCGGGTCCTTCGCACTGGCCTGTTCGAAGACCTCCTCGGCGAAGGCGCGCCGCCGCTCCAGCGCGGCGATGACCGACGCGATCAGCTGCACGACGCCGAATCCGAGACCACCCCACCACAACTGCCGCGCGGTACCGACATCCTCCGGCATCGGAACCCGGGCCGGTTGAACGGCGGACGGCTCCGTCATATTCGTCACGACAGCCAGTGCGCGGCCTCGGTCGCCCAGTAGGTGAGCACGATGTCCGCACCCGCCCGCCGGATACCGAGCAACGACTCGAGAACGGCGCCGCGGCGATCGATCCACCCGCGCTCGGCGGCGGCGGTGATCATCGCGTACTCGCCGGAGATCTGGTAGGCGGCCACCGGGACGGTCGCGCGATCGGCGACGTCGCGCAGGATGTCCAGGTACGACATGGCCGGCTTCACCATGACGATGTCCGCGCCCTCGGCGAGGTCCAGCTCCAATTCGCGGATCGCCTCGCGGCGATTGGCCGGGTCCTGCTGGTAGGTGCGCCGGTCGCCTTGCAGCGAGGAACCGACGGCCTCACGGAACGGGCCGTAGAAGGCCGAGGCATACTTCGCGGCGTAGGCCAGGATGCCGGTGTCGGTGCGGCCGGCCGCGTCCAGTCCGCGCCGGATCGCGCCGACCTGGCGGTCCATCATGCCGCTGGTGCCCAGCAGGTCGGCGCCTGCCTCCGCCTGCGCCAGCGCCATCTCGACATAGCGGTCGAGGGTGGCGTCGTTGTCGACGGCGCCGTCGGCGGCGAGCACACCGCAGTGGCCGTGGTCGGTGAACTCGTCCAGGCAGGTGTCGGCCATGACCACGGTCGAATCGCCCACCTCGTCGGCGAGGGCGCGCAGGCCGCGGTTGAGGATGCCGTGCGGATCGCTGGCCTGGCTACCGACGGCGTCCTTGTCCTCGGGGCGGGGCACGCCGAACAGCATGATCCCACCCACGCCCGCCGTGACCGCCTCGACGGCGGCCTTGCGTAGCGAATCCAGCGAATGCTGCACCACTCCGGGCATCGAGCTGATCGCGCGCGGTTCCTCCAGACCGTCGGCGACGAACATCGGGAGCACCAATTGCCGTGGTTCCAGTGTTGTTTCGGCCACGAGACGACGCAAAGCCGGGGTACGGCGCAACCGCCGCGGGCGGTCCATTCCGGTCATGAATCGCACGATACGCCTGTGTCCAATTTGCAGCGCCTGCGGCACTGCGTGTTCGCGGCAATGCTCGGTCTCGCTGCGCTCGAAACCGAGAGCTGGGCCGGCAGGTTGCGTTGGGTGGCGACCGGAGAGTCCTCGGCAGCGCCACGGGCCTTCGGAGTTTGCCGTCACCGATTCTCGCTGGCGACTGCATCGCAGATACCGCTGCCGCTCGGACGCGAGCCGAGCCGCTCGAAACGATTATGTCGAAGCCCCGCCCCGCTGAAACACCAGATAGGGGCACATTTTGGCCGGAATCGCGTCATGCTTGATGTGGGTGAAATCACACCGAAGACCCCGCCCGAGGCGCATACTCCGACTAAGCGAGACCCGCTGGGGGACAGGATGACCGATCCGCACATCGATATCTCGCTGGCCAGAGCCGCCGACTTCGAATCGTGGGTGGCGGTGCTGCTGGCGGACTGGTGGCCGGTGCTGACCCGCGGTCTGCCCCCGCCCGCGACCACGATGCGGACTTGGCGCCCCGCCGACGCCACCGGGCAGAACATCTATGTGGAGTTCGTCGCGCGGCAATGGTCCGATCCCCAGCTGATGCGTGGCGCGTACGCCGCCTTCGCGACCCTCGACATCCGCCCCGACGAGCACGAATGGATGCGCAGCCGCGGCACGCACCTGGCCGGTCGCACCGAGGATGCCTTCGTCGGGCTGCGGTACTCCGACACCGCCCACACCGTTTTCCTCCGCCTGCAGAGCAAGCCGTGCCCGGTGACTCCGGGGGCGGGCCGGCGGCTGCTGGCCGTGGCCCAGGCGAATCTGCCGTTCCCGGACACCGCCGCGGGACCGCTGGACGTGCGGGTGGCCCGCAACAGCGCGCGGCACCTGCTCGCGGCGCACAGCGCACGGCACAGCACTCCGGCCGATCCCCTGCAGCTCGGACCGCCGGAGCGGGTCTGCGACATCGGCTGGGCGTTCATCTTTCCGTGGTCGACCACGTCCTGGTACACCGACGGCGCGGTGCCCACGCTGACCCCGGGCAACCGAGGACCGATCGTGGTGGTCAAGGACACTGGACACACCTGGCTGCTGGACAGCCTGGGCAACTACGACGCGCAGCTGATCGCCTACGCCCGCGAGCACGGGTACCCGGCCCCACTCGGACAACCGTGATGATCGGCGGCGTGGCATCCGCCGGAAGCCGCCGGGCAGGAGTGTCGACATGACCGAGCCGCCGAGCGAGATCGAACTGCTCGCCATGCAGCGGCGCGCCGAAGCGCTGTGGGACGCCGGCGACGCGGCCGGCGCCGAACGCTGGCTGCGCCGGGCCGCCGCGGGCGGCAGCGTGCCCGCCATGGGAATGCTCGGCGCGCTGCTGTGGGCCGTCGGGCGGATCGGCGAAGGGATCCGCTGGTTGGAGCAGGCCGCCGCGCGCAACGACGAGTCCTCGGGTGTGCACCTGGGCCTGCTGCACCTCGAGCGTGGGAATCTGGACGAGGCCGAGCGCTGGTTGCGGCCCGCGGCCGAGAACGGGCTGCCCGAAGCACTGTGCAACATGGGCGTTCTCGCGAATCGGCGCGGTGACGACGTGGCGGCGGAGTGCTGGTACGAACGCGCCGTGCGGGCCGGAAACCCCACGGCCATGCGCAGTCTCGGCGTGCACTTGGCCCGCCGCGGCGAATTCGACCGTGCGATCGCTCTGCTCGCCGAGGCCACGCGCCGCGGAAAGACCGACGCGATGGCGGTGCTCGGCGCCTTGCACTTGGATCGCGGTGACCGGATCGAGGGCGAGCGGTGGCTGCGCAAGGGCGCCGATGCGGGCGATCCGGACTCGATGTTCCACCTCGCGCTCTTGCTGCGCACGGCGGACACGTCTTATCTCGCAGGTGATTTCGCCGACCCCGAGGTGCTGCGGGCCGCCGCCGCGATCGCGGCTGGCCGTACGCGGGCCCAACAGGAGGCCAGGCAGTGGCTCGAACGCGCCGCGGCCCTCGGCCATCCCCAGTCGCTGCGGCTGTTGCACGATCTGTGATCCGTCGCACCACATGGTGCGCGAAAACCATTGTGGCCAGCGAAGTTTGTCGGTCCCCAACGGTAGAATCGAAGGTACGTTCGAGGGGGCTAGCCGCCCCCGATCGCTACGGGAGGGATGCCAGTGCGCACACCACAAACCGTTCTCATCGATCGCCCCTACGCGCCTTTGCAGAAGCGCCCGCTCCCGCCGGGCCGTCCCCGCGCGTGGTACGTCATGCACAACCGGCGGCTGAAGGCGATGCGCCTGGCGATCGCCCTGCTCGACTCGGGCGTCTACGCACCGAGTTACGCCACCAACAAGCGGATCCGGCATACCGCCGAGGTGATCGGCATCCGCCCGCCCTCCGACGCCACCTGCACCATGGTCCGCACGATGATGCGCAGGCGGTACTGAGACGTCCGGGTGGCCGCCGCGCAAGCGATGAAGTTGCAAGCGGCGGCCACTCGGACGCGAGCCACAAGGGGGCCGCGAACACGCAGCACCGTAGGCGCTGCCAATTAGACAGAGCTCAGCGGCTGCGGCGGCTCTTCTTGCGCGGCGGCGGCAGGAGCCCTTCGGCGCGCAGACGGGCGGCATGCTCCGCCAGTGCCTCGACCAGCGGACCGACTTGGGCCACCTCGGGCTGCACGTCCACGCGCAGGCCGAACTCGATGGCCGTTTCGGCGGTCTTGGGGCCGATGCACGCCACGATCGTGCGCGCGTGCGGCTTGCCCGCGATGCCCACCAGATTGCGCACGGTGGAGGAGGAGGTGAACAGGACCGCGTCGAAGCCGCCGGTCTTGATCATCTCGCGCGTCTCCGCGGGCGGCGGCGACGCGCGCACCGTCCGGTAGGCCGTGACGTCGTCGATCTCCCAGCCACGGTCGCGCAGGCCCTCGGCCAGCGTCTCGGTGGCGATGTCGGCGCGCGGCAGCAGCACCCGGTTCACCGGGTCGAAAACATCGTCGTACGGTGGGAAGTCGGCAAGCAGGCCCTCGGAGGACTGCTCACCGCTGGGCACCAGCTCCGGGTTGATACCGAAGGAGCGGACCTTGTCCGCGGTGGCCTCGCCGACGCAGGCGATCTTCACCCCGGAGAAGGCCCGAGCGTCCAAGCCGAACTCGGCGAACTTCTCCCACACCGCGCGCACCGCGTTGGTGGAGGTGAAGACCACCCACTGGTAGCGCCCGTCGACCAAGCCCTTGACCGCCCGCTCCATCTGAGCGGGGCTGCGCGGCGGCTCGACCGCGATGGTCGGCACCTCCATCGGGATGGCGCCGTGCGTGACGAGCCGCTCGCTCATCTCGGCGGCCTGGTCCTTGGTGCGCGGCACCAGCACGGTCCAGCCGTACAGCGCGCGCGATTCCCACCACGACATCTTCGAGCGCTGTGCGACCACCTTGCCGATGGTCACCACCAGCGGGCCGACCAGCTCGGAGGCCGCGCTGTTCAGCGTGGCCAAGGTGGCCTCGATGGTGCGCTGCTGACGGGTGGTCCCCCGTACCGTCACGGCCACCGGGGTCTGCGGCGCCATGCCGTGCTCGACCAAGGCGCTCGCGGTCTCGGCCAGGTGCCCGGAGGTCGCGTGCAGCACGAGCGGACCGGGCGCGGCCGCCAGCGCGGCCCAGTCGACCTCGCCGCGCACATCGGCCTCGGTGTGCCCGGAGCCGAGCGCGATGCCCGCGTAGCTCGGCACCGCCGACCCATTGGGCAGGCCGGGCAGCACCTCGAAGACCATGTGCGACCGGGTGACGGCGTTGACCTCGGCGATCACCGAGTCGGTGGTCAGCGGGTCGCCGGCGACCACGCGCACCACGTCGTGCCCAGTGCGGGCCTCGGCGATCAGCGTCTTGGCCACTTCGGCGGGCTCGCCGAGCGCGGGCCGCACGTCGACCGGGCGCTCGCCGTCGAGGCCCGGCTCGACCTCGGTGCCGATCAAGGCCAGCACGCCTTTGTCGACGTCCGGATCGGTGAAAGCCAGCGTCGCCCGTCCGATCACCTCACGCGCCCGCACGGTGAGCAGCGACGGGTCCCCCGGACCTGATCCGACGAAAAGGATCCGACCAGGGTGCTTTTTCGTGCCTCGGCTCATGCCTGCACCTCGCTTGCGCTCGGCTCCGGCATGCCCGAAGGCGCGGTGAGGATTCGCTCACTCATCGGCTGTTCTCCATTGGGCTGGGGTTGGGCAAGTCTGTGGCGGGCGGACGCACCGCCCGGGTGAGGGAACCGTCGTCCGGTTCGGTGGCGAGCAGCTCGCGCGCGCCCATATCGAGTAACTCGCGGGCCAGCGCACGGCCGAGCTCCGCCGCGTCCGCCGGGGCGCCGACCACCGACGCCCGTAACACGTCGGACCCGTCGACGGCCGCGGCGCACGCGCGCAGCGAGAGCTCGTCCACGATCCGGCCTTCGTCGTCGAGCGACTCGACCACCTCGGCCAGCGCGCCGATCGGCGCGGTGCAGCCCGCCTCCAGCTCGGCCAGCAGGGACCGTTCGGCGAGCACGGAGGCGCGGGCGGCCGCGTCGTCCAGCCCGGTCAGGATCGCCACGAGGGCGGCGTCGTCGCTGCGGCACTCCACCGCCAGCGCGCCCTGGGCGGGAGCGGGCAGCATCTGCACCGGCTCCAGCGCCTCGGTGACCGCGTCCAACCGCTCGATGCGGGCCAGTCCGGCCCTGGCCACCACGACGGCGTCCAGCTCACCCTCGCTGACCTTGCGCAGGCGGGTGTCCAGATTGCCGCGCAGCGGGACGATGTCCAGGCCGAGACCGAGCGCCCGCAGCTGTGCGGCGCGACGCGGCGCGGAGGTGCCGACCTTGGCTCCCGCCGGCAGCTCGCCCAGCACGAGTCCGTCGCGCGCGACGAGTGCGTCACGCGGATCCTCCCTGGGCGGGATGGCGGCGATGGTGAAGCGCGGGTCCTGCGCGGTCGGCAGGTCCTTGTAGGAATGCACCGCGATGTCGATCGCGCCTGCGGCCAGTTCGTCGCGCAGCGCGGAGGTGAATACGCCGACTCCGATCTTCTGCACCGGATCGGCGGACAGGTCTCCGGCGGTCTTGATCACGACGAGTTCGGCCGGGTGCCCGGCGGCGATCAGCGCGTCGCGCACCGTGCCGGCCTGGGTGAGCGCGAGCAGGCTCCCCCGGGTGCCGATGCGCCACGGCGTGCGGATGCCGTCCGCGGCCGCGTTGCCTTGGTGGTGCACCATGGTCATGCCGTCTGCCCCTGTTCCTCGCCGCGATGTCCCTCGGTGAAGTCGTCGGCCAGCGCGATGTCCCCGTCGGCCAGTGTGATCTCGGCGCGATCGCCGGTGAGTGCGGTGATCTCCATCGGCGCGGCGACCGCCTGCGCCGCACCCGGTTTCAGCTCGAACAACTCGCGCAGCGCCTCGGCGTAGCTGTCGCCGCCCGGCGTGGACGCCAACTGCTTGACCCGCACGGTCGGCGCGTGCAGCAACTTGTCGACCACACGGCGCACCGTGCGCGCGACCTCGTCGCGCTCGGGGTCGGCCAGGCCGGGCAGCCGCGAATCCAGCCGGAGCAGTTCCGCCTCGACCACCTCCGCCGCGCGCTGACGTAGCGCGGCAACGGTGGGGGTGACCTCGGCCATCCGCTGTCCGGCAAGGTATTTGGCGAGTTCGTCGGCGACGATCGAGCGGGCGGCCGCGGTGTCGTCGGCGGCGGCGCCCGCCGCGGGATCGCGCTGCAACGTCTCGATGTCGATGAGCGTGACGCCCGGTAGCCCGGCCACGGCGTGCTCGACGTCACGGGGGAGGCCGAGATCGCAGAACACCAACGGCCGCTCCACCGTGGCGAATCCCTCGCCGCGCTCGCGGTCGGTCAGCGCACGGTGGGTGTCGGCGAGCGTCACGACCGCGCCTACCGCGCCGGTACAGGTGACCACCACGTCGGCCGCGGACATCGCCTCGGTGAGCCGGGACAGCTCCTTCGCCTCGGCCGTGACACCGTGCGTGCGCGCGGTCTCGGCGAGCCTGCGCGCCCGGCCGATCGTGCGGTTCACCACGATGATCCGGCCGATTCCCGCTCGCGAAAGATGCGCTACCGCAAGGCCGCCCATCGCGCCGGCTCCGACAACCGCGGCCGTCCGACCGGCCAGCGGCCCGAGCACGTGCTGTGCGCGGTCCAGCGCCACCGACACCACCGACGCACCCGCGCGATCGATCCCGGTTTCCGCGTGCACCCGCTTGCCGACCCGCAGTGCGTGCTGGGCCAGCTCGTGCAAGGTCCGCCCGACGGCCTGCTGCGCGTCGGCGGAGGCATAGGCGCCGCGAATCTGGCTGAGCACCTGCTGTTCGCCGACCACCATCGAGTCGAGGCCGCTGGCCACCGCGAACAGGTGCTCGGCTGCGGCCTCGGAGTACCGGACGTAGGCGTGCTTGGTCAGGTCGGGCAGCGGCAGGCCGGAGTGCTTGGTCAGCAGGTCGCCGATCTCGGCCAGGCCGCCGTGGAAGGCGTCGACCACCGCGTAGACCTCCACCCGGTTGCAGGTGGAGACGATCATCGCCTCGGACACGTGGCTGGAGGCGAGCAGGCGGTCGATCAGCTTCGGCCGGTCGGCATCGGTGATGGCCACCTTCTCCAGCACCGATACCGGCGCACTGCGGTGCGAGATGCCGACGAGGAGAACGCTCATGGTGTGACCACCGATCCCTTGCTGCTTGGCTCCGTTGCCGTATGCGGGGTTGTCGAGTGCTGAAGTGCCGGATGCGCGGACCCCGCGTGCGGTGCCGGCAGGTGACGAGCGATGCGGCCCGACCCGCCGTGCGCGACCTCGGGTAGCGAGGTCTGTTCCGCGTTGCGCACCCGTTCGAAGGAAAGCATCTGCATTTCGACGGCCAGATCCACCCGCCGCACCTCCACCGACGCCGGCGCGACCAGCTCGCACGGGGCGAAACTCAGGATCGACTGCACGCCGGCCGCGACGAGCCGGTCGCATACGTCCTGGGCCGCGTCGTCGGGAACGGTGATCACCGCGATGGTCGGCTCCAGCTCGGCGACCGCTTCGGCCAGGACGGCGACGTCACGCACCACCAGCCCGGCGACCGTCATGCCGATCACCTCGGGGTGGCTGTCGAACATGCCGACCACGCTGAATCCGCGCCGCCGGAAGCCGCCGTACCCGACCAATGCCCGGCCCAGATTGCCCGCGCCGACCAGCACCACGCGGTGGCCCTTCGACAGGCCGAGCACGTCCTCGATCCTGGAGCGCAGCTTGGCCACGTCGTACCCGACGCCACGAACTCCATTGGGGCCGAGGAAGGATAGATCCTTGCGCAATTTGGCCGAATTGACACCCGCCGCGACAGCCAGTTCCTCACTCGATACGATGGCAACACCGTCGTCGGCCAACATGGCGAGGACCCGGAGATAGGTAGCCAGCCGCGCGACGGTGGCCTGCGGGATGTCTTTCTGCAGAGCCCTGCCGGAGACGCCGCCTGGCGCCTCATGCTGCTCTGTCACGTCGTCGGCTCCTCGTCCCGGCGCCTCGGGCACCGGTTCGTCGCTCGACCCTCTGACCCGGGACGGTCCGGTGCCATGGGTGTCGAAGTTTCGGATTTCGGGGCGGCTCCGCAGCCTCGGCATGCGGGTCGCGTGCCACCACCGTAACTGCTTGTGAAGCCCTGCACAAAGTCGGTGAAATTGGCCTCATTTTCCGTCCCGACCAGCGCAGTGGCGGAAACGGTCCGGAAACGGCTCCGCTCAGCGCGTCAGGTCGGCGCGCAACCGGGTCTCGTCGACATCGAAATAGCTGTGTTCGCGGCCGTCGAGCAGCACGACCGGAAGCCGGTCGCCGTACTCCGCGCGCAGGCCAGGGTCGGTTGCCGCGGCTTCGTCGACGTCGACGGTCCCCGGTTCGATACCGAATTCGGCGCAGATCACGCGCAGCTGTTCCAGCGCCGTCGCGCACAGCCCGCAGCCGGCGCGAGTAAGCAATGTCACCGAATGTGTGGGATTGGCCATGCGGGATATTTAATCGGGAGTCCGCGCGCCCCGCATGCTCGGCACGCGTCACTCGATTGTGTCGCACGCCGCCTTCCGCCGTGACTGTCACCCGATCCGGCTACTGTTGACATGGTTCGCGCGACGGGCGGAGGTACTGGTGCCGGAACGATCGAAGGTGGCAAGGGCCGGATTCATCGCGGGACGATTCGGGGAGTTTCCGGCGCGCTGGAATCTGAGCCAGATGGGTCAGGGGCTGCAGGACCAGCTCGCCCGCATCTCGCGCAGCCCTTTCGGCCCGAGCGAAGAGGAATTGCGCGCCAACCTGGCGGGTGAGGCGAGCGCGGACGCCGCGCTGACGTTGCACGACGCGGAGCTGGCCGCAGGCGAGGTGGAAGCCGCGGGACCGGAGGCGCCGCGCGACCTGACCGCGGCGGCATTCTTCGACGTCGACAACACCATGGTGCAGGGCGCATCGATCGTCCATTTCGCTCGCGGGCTGGCCGCGCGCAAGTATTTCAAGACCTCCGATCTGGTGGATGTCGCCTGGAAGCAGGTGAAATTCCGGGTCACCGGCAAGGAAAGCAGCACCGACATGGCCAGCGGCAAGGAAAAGGCGCTGGCGTTCATCGCCGGTCGCTCCACCGCCGAACTGGCCGCGCTCGGTGAGGAGATCTACGACGAGATCATCGCCGACAAGATCTGGCCGGGCACCCGCGCACTCGCGCAGATGCACCTGGACGCGGGCCAGCAGGTATGGCTGGTGACCGCGACACCCGTCGAATTGGCGCAGGTGATCGCGAAACGGCTCGGGTTGACCGGCGCTCTCGGCACGGTCGCCGAAAGCGTGGACGGGAAGTTCACCGGACGCCTGGTCGGTGACATCCTGCACGGTCTCGGCAAAGCGCACGCGGTGCGCACGCTGGCTATCCGCGAGGGCTTGAACCTCAAGCGGTGTACCGCCTACTCCGACAGCCACAACGACGTGCCGATGCTTTCGCTGGTCGGAACGGCGGTGGCGATCAACCCGGATTCGGATCTGCGCGAGGTGGCCAAGAATCGGGGCTGGGAGATCCGTGATTTCCGGACCGGCCGCAAAGCCGCCAAGATCGGCGTGCCGACCGCACTGGCCCTGGGCGCCGCGGGCGGTGCCGTCGCCGCGGCGGTGACCCGCCGACGCGACGGCAGCTAGCCACTCACCCCGTGAAAACGTTGCGGCGCTTGGTGAGCAGCTTGTAGAGCGTCTGCTGGATGGTCTCGCGCACCTGGTCGGTGATCTCGAACATGGTCATCGGGTCGTCGGCCGCCTCCGGCTCGTAGGCCGTGGTCGGGATGGGAGTGCCGAACTCGATGTACCACTTCGACGGCAGCGGCACCGCGCCGAGCACGCCGAGGTGCGGGAACAGCGGCGTCACCGGGAAGTAGGGCAGCCCGAGCAGCCGGGCCAGCGGCTTGAGATCGGCCAGCTTCGGGTAGATCTCCTCGGAACCGACGATGGAGCACGGGATGATCGGAGCGCCGGTACGCACCGCCGCGGCGACGAAACCGCCCCGGCCGAAGCGCTGCAGCTTGTAGCGGTCGGTGTACTGCTTGCCGACGCCTTTGAAGCCTTCCGGGAACACGCCGGTCAGATTGCCGCAGCGCAGCAGGCGCTCAGCGTCCTCGCGGCAGGCGAGCGTGTGCCCTGCCTTGCGGGCCAGGACGCCGAGGACCGGCAGCTCGAAGATCAGGTCGGCGGCGAGCAGGCGCAGCGCACGCTGCTTGGGGTGCCGGTCGTGCACGGCCAGTTGCAGCATCAGGCCGTCCAGCGGCACGGTGCCCGCGTGGTTGGCGACGATCAGCGCGCCACCGGCTTCCGGGATGTTCTCCATCCCGCTGACCTCCACCCGGAACCACAGCTCCGACAGCGGGCGCAGCGCGGGCAGGATGAGCGACTCGAGCAGGTGCTCGTCGAGGCCGAACTCGTCGACCTGGTAATCGCCGGTGAGCCTGCGGCGCGCGAAATCGGCGGTCTTGCTGACCTGTTTGCCGAGTGCGCCGCGCACCATTTCCGACACCGACTGCGGCGCGGGCGGTGCCACCGCGGCGCGCCGCTCGATCAGCGACGTCACCGGGCTGGGAGCCGACAGCCGTCGCGGCGCGGGCCGCTGGCGCGCCTCTACCTGGAGGTCGTGGAGTTGGATGACCTTCGCTACGTCACTCATTGGTGTGCTCCCGTACCGGCCCTGAGCAGGCCGAGCAGTTTGTGTTCTGCGGCGTCGATCCATGCTGGATCGACCACGGGCCGCAACGCTGCGCCCCCGATGAAGTCGTCGAACGCCTGTACCGTCGTCCAACGCGGCTCGAACCCGAGTTCGATGCGCATCCGCGTGGTGTCCAGGCCACAACCGAAGTGGAAATAGTCGAGTTGTTCGGTGGAGAACTCCCGCATCACCGGGCCCATCACCAGGCGCCCCGCGGTGCGGAACACCGTGAAGGGCACCGGCAACTCGATCCGGCCCGCCCGCCGAACCGCTTGCGACAGCGACAGCGCGCCGTCGCCCGCGATGTTGTAGGTGCCGCTCGCCGCGGTGCGCGCCGCGAGAGTCAGCGCGGCCACTGCGTCCTCCTCGTGCAACAGCTGCATCCTGGCGTCCCGGCCGAATACGGTGGGGGTCACCGGCGAACGCAGATATTGCACGCCGCGGGCGGCCAGCCGGGGACCAACGATCGGGGCGAATCGCAGAATTGATGTGGCGATATCGGGGCGCCGACGGGCCAGCCCACGAACATAACCTTCGATATCGATAAGGTCGCGCGCGAACCCACCCCGTGGCGGTGTGCGCGCGCTCATTTCCTCGCTGAATTTCGCCGGGTCCTTCGCGCTGCACCCGTACACCGCCGACGAGGACCGCAACACCACCCGGCGCACGGATGGCGCCTTCTGGCAGACCGCGAACAGCTGCATCGCGCCGAGGACGTTCAGATCCTTCATTACCGCGCGACCGCCGCCCGCCGGTGGACGAGCCAGCACCGCGGTGTGCACCACGGTGTCCACTTCGCCACCATCGATCACCTTACGGATCAATGGGTTCCGAATGTCGGCGCGCACGAATTCCGCGCGGCCCATGCGCCGCTGCAACTCTCGACCGGGTGTCATCGTGTCGACGGCGAGAATACGCTCGATGCGGGGATCCTGGGCGAGCCGTGCGACAACCGTGCCGCCGAAGAACCGGCTGGCTCCAGTGACCAGCACGACCTTCGGTGTGTGTCCTTCCCGACCCTCAGAACCCACCGGCACCCGCTTCCCATCGGCCAGCCGTCTTGTGTTCATTCCCGGTCCTAGCGTAGCGGGTGCCTACCCGCTCACCGAGAGTATTAACCAGGATCTAACGATGACTTCAGTCACGTGATACAAATGGCGATTCCGAAATTTCAACTTTCAAACGAAAGGCCCGTCACCTATTGGTGACGGGCCTTCGCAGCTACCGCGCAGCGACGCTTACTTGCCGAGTTTGCGCCGCTGAACACGCGTGCGGCGAAGCAGCTTGCGGTGCTTCTTCTTCGACATGCGCTTGCGGCGCTTCTTGATCACAGAACCCATAGGGTTGTCCTCGCGTTCTCTCTACTCGGCGCGCACGCTCGCCGTGCGCGATTGCCGGACGTCTGTCCGCCGAGGCCCCGGCCGACGAGCCGGGTCGCTCGGCAAGCTCACGCCCCGTGTCCGCGCCGCCGGAGACCACGAGGCAACCGACAGCGATGCCACCGGCGGGCGAACACGAACCGAAGAGCTATCGTACCGGCCCGCCCCTGTAGTCCCGAAACCGCCTCATCCAGCGTCGAAATAAGAGGTTTCCAGATAGTCGTGCACCGCCTTGGCGTGCACGCGGAACGATCGACCGACGCGCACGGCGGGCAACTCGCCCGAGTGCACGAGCCGGTACACCGTCATCTTGGATACCCGCATCAGATTCGCCACTTCGGCGACGGTGAGAAATTGAGTGCCGCCGCCGAGCACGGATTGCCCCTGCGGCGCGGTCTCACGTTGTGCCCGGGAATTCCCCCGACCGCCTGCGGGACCGGAGCCGCCGGATGCTCCGGAACTTGCAGACATCTTGTTTGAAGACATCATTGCACCATTGACCTCCGGCACGTCCGCGCCGCCGGCTTCCCCACCGGCGGAACAGACACGCACGTGCTCCTTGAAGCTTAGCGGGACCAGTGGTGTTACTGCGACGGGAGTGAGAAATCGGGTTTTCCGATCGGAAACAGACCGGTCATTCCGCTGACGCGCCCTGTTCGGCTGACCGTTGCTTGGCCGCGAACAGCGCCTCCAGGAAGGACGAGCGCAGTCCGCCGCGCTCCAACTCGCGCATCGCGGCCGCGGTGGTGCCCGCAGGCGAGGTGACCGCGGCGCGCAGTTCCGCAGCGGTCTGGCCGGATTCATCCAGCAGCGCGGCCGAGCCGACCATGGTCTGCACCACGAGCCGGGTGGCGACATCACGGGTCAGTCCGAGCCCGACGCCCGCGTCCACCATGGCCTCGACGACCAGGAAGAAATACGCGGGCCCCGATCCGGACACGGCGGTGACCGCGTCCATCTGGTTTTCTGCGACGGTCACCACCTTGCCGACCGCGGCGAGCGTCTCCGTCACCAGCTCCAGATGGCCCTCGCGCGCGTAGCGACCTGGCGCGATCACGCTCATGCCTTGACCCACCAGCATCGGCGTATTCGGCATCACCCGGACCACCGGGAATCCGGCGGGCAACTTGCCTTCCAACCGGGTGGTCGGCACACCGGCAGCCAACGAGACCAGCACCTGATCCCGGTCGCCCAACTCGGCTTTCCCCAGCGAGGCGAGCACCGCGTCCACATCGCCCGGCTTCACCGCGATCACCAGCACATCCGCGCCGACGGCCGCATCGGCCACGTCGTCGGTTACCCGGATGCCGAGACGATCGACGATCAGATCGGCCCGTTCCCGATGCGTCTCCACGACGACCAGATCCTTGGTCAGTCGCCCGGACTCCAGCAACCCGGCGACCAACGCCTCACCGATGCGGCCGCCGCCGATCACCGCAATTCTCGTCATGGGTGTCAAGGCTAGACGGCGCGCCCGCGCACTCAGCGCTGGGGAACGAGCGCCAGCTGACGACTCTGCGCGACGACGGCCCCGGTCGAGTCGAGCACCAACTGGTCCTCGTCGAACATTCGCCCGCCCACCTCATGCGTGGTCGCTATGATCCGCAGCCAGCCGGGCGCGGGCCTGCGACGCAGGTAGGTGGTCATCTGCACGGTGGGCGCCCAGCCGAAGTGACCGAGGTTCACCGGCACCGGCGGGCTCATGTCGGCGGTCATCATCGCGAAGAACATGGCGACGTCGGGGTCCTGCTCGTCACCCGGCCGCGGACGCATCCACAACCGCAGGCGCGGTTCGCCCTGCTCGCCCTCCAGGAAGCGCGCCCACTCCCGGTCCAGGTAGATGTCGGCCCCTTGGCCGACGTGCACCACCTCACCCATCGGGGAGCCGGGCTCGTAGCCGATCGCGTCGGCAGGCGGCTGCACCGGCATGTCGGCGTGCTGCGGCGCGTAGATCGGGTCGGCGTCGTCCAAGCGGCTGAAGGTCAGTGCCGTGCGCACCAGGACGCGGCCGTCCTGGATGAGCTCAGTGTCGACCAGGCAGATCTGGCGGCCGATCTTGCGGACACGCACCTCGTACTCCACCTCGCCTGGATTGGGCGCGCCGAGAAAGTCCGAGCTCGCGGCGATCGGAGCCATACCGACCAGGGCCGGATCGGTCGCACGCAGCCAGTTGGTCGCCGCCGCCGCGCTGGCCGCGACCATCGTCCCGCCGTGCACCTTCGGTCCGATAGTCCAGATCTCGTCGATGACGCCGAGATAGCGGCCGGTGTCCGTCCGCGGAGTGCCGTCCGGGGCGGAAGGCGCCAGTTCGGTCAGCGCGCACACCCGGCTGAACGGCGCGTCGGTCGTGGCAGCCGGGCCGAGGTCGGCCGTCAGCTCCGTCGTCATCCTCACTCCTGTCATCCGTCGGCGTCGGCGGCGTCGCATACGCGTTTCGCGCCGCGATGCCGCCGAGCGGCGTTCGTACAGCGTACAACGCAGCGTCCGGAAGGGAATTTCTCCGTGTCGGAGGTTGCGACGATCGTCACATCGGCGGTTCGGCGGAGGCGCGGTTGGCCCCGGTCGCCGCGGGGGCGACGGACACGTCCAGGTGCCTGCGCGCGAACGCCAGCGTGCGGTGCAGCATGGCGGCCCGGTCCTGCGTGGTGCGGGCGTTCTGCGTGTTGATCTCCGCCACCACTTGGCCGGTGAAGCCGGTGCGGACCAGGCTCGCGCAGAGTTCGACACACGGCTGGGTGCCCTCGCCGGGAACCAGATGTTCGTCGTGGGCGGCGCCGCGGCCGTCGGCCAAGTGCAGATGGGCCAGGCCGGGCCCCATGCGGGCGGCCAGGGCCAGCGGATCGGTGCCCGCGGTCGCGGTGTGCGACAGGTCCAGGGTGTAGTGCCGGAAACCGGTGTCGGTGGGGTCGTAGGACGGGCTGAACGCGGTGAGCGCCGGACCGGGCCCGCCGCGCCGGGTCAATCGTTTGACCGCGCCTTCGCGCCTGCCGAACAGCGTGTCCGCCCGCATCGGGAACATGTTCTCCACCGCGACGATGACCGGGCTGTTCTCCTCCAGCTCGGCCACCTGCGCGGCGAACCCCGCCGCGTAGCGGCGCTGCCAGCGGAACGGCGGGTGCACCACCACGGTGCGCGCGCCGAGCGCCTCCGCGGTGTACACACTGCGCTCGAGCTTCGCGATCGGATCCGAGCCCCAGACCCGCTGCGAGATCAGCAGACAGGGCGCGTGCAGCGCGAGCACCGGGACACCGTATCGGCGGGAGTAGGTCTGCACGGTGGCGATGCTCTGGCTGGCCGGTTCGGCCCAGACCATCAGTTCGACGCCGTCGTAGCCGAGTTCGGCCGCGTAGCGGAACGCGGCCTCGGCATTCTGCGGGTACACCGACGCCGTGGAAAGGCCCACCTGGATCGGCGTGGGCCCAGGCGCGGCGCCGGGCTCGTCCGACGAGCCTGCCCCGGTCCACGAGTCCGCCTCGGGCGCCTGCCGCGTCCCGTTCTCGCCCGCCTGCCCGATATTCCCCACGGCCGCTCCCTACTCAGTTCGTGCTGAGGAGAAAGGCTAGTGGCCCCAACGTGACGAAGATGCCCACGACGACGGCGATCACAGTGCTGAGGATGTCGTCGGTCCTGCGCAGAATCCGCACGAGAGCCACCAAGCCGAGAATCACGATCATCGCCAAGGCCAGCGCCACCCAGGGCAGCATCTCCCACATGCGCTCGAAGCCCTTGAACAGCAACATTCCCGCGACCGCCGCGCCGGTGCTCTGGCCGCCCAGGATCATCCACTGGCGCCGGTTGTCGTCGTACTCCGCCTTGTCGGCCGCCCGCGACCGCCGCGGTGACGTGGAGCGTTCGCGGAGTGCCGTCCGTCCGCGGAGCGCCGTCCGAGGCCGCTCGGCGGCTTCGGCCTCGTCGTCCTCGCTGTCCAGGTCGATCGGCTCGTAGACATCGGTGACGCCGTCCAGCTCCCCGACGTCGACCGCGGAGCGGCCGGCACCGCGCGCGCCGCGCCTGTCCCGGTCCGTTCCGGCGCGCTCCGCCCGGTCCATGCCGTCACGCAGCAGGTCACCCGCGACCGTCTGCCCGGATACCAGTTGCTGATCCTGGCTGGCCAGTGACCAGGCGGCGGTCGGGATGCCGCCGGACTCCGGCGCCGCGTCGCGGGCCGGATCCTGGGACTTGTGGCGGCGGGCGGACCAGGCCGGGATGCCGTTCTCGCCCACGGCGTTGCTCCGGGACCCTCTTCGGGGCGCCTCCGGCCGCGGGTCGGGGGGAAGCGGCCGCCCTGGCTTGGGTCGCGTGTCGGGCAGTGGCAGCGGCTCCGACTCGGGTGCGAAGCCGCCCGTGGCCGGGGACCAGGCCGCGGTGGCGGGTCCGAGTTCCTCGGCCGCCTCCGCCGCTCTGCGCCTGGCCGCGCGGCCGCCCTGGACACCGTTGTGTTCGGGAAACCCGTGCGACCGGCCGAAGCCGGGCTCGTCGAAGTCCGCGTGGCGGCTGCGGCCGGGTTCGGCGGCCCCATGGTCGGGCAGCACGTCCCGGCTGGACGGCTCGGGCCGCATGTCGTGCCACCCGCGTACCCCGGTGGCTTCCTCCTCCGGCTCCTCCCGTCTGCGCCTGCGCCCGGAGCGCGGCGGCGCCTCCGGCACGGCACCGCTGGACAGCGGGTCCGGCGTGTACGGACCGGGCGCGGCCGAAAACAGTTCGGACACCGGAGTATCCGACGAGAGTGGATCGAATGGCGCGCTGTGCCGCGTGGCGGAGGGCATCTCGCGGCCAGGCATCACCCTGCTCGACCAACCGGGGCTCGGATAGTCCGCCTGGGACGGCTCCCCGGCCCGCGGCGGATCCGGCTGGGCATAGCCGGCCAGCGGGTCGTACATCGAAATGGGGCCCGAGATGGGCGAATACGCCGACGGATCGGGCTCGGGTTCCGGGGCGTAGGAGACCGGCTCGGGCGCGGGCGGGTCGAACGAGGGCGGCGCGTACGCGGGCTCCTCCGCGACGGCATCGGGCGCGGCGTGCGCGGAATGGCCGCCCCCCTCCCGGATGACCGGCAGGTCACCGGTCAGCTCGGCGACGGAGATGCCACGGCCGCTACGGCGGCGCCTGCCCCCGCCGGACGAGGCGCCTCCCTGCTGGCCGTTGCGTGCCAGCAGCTCCGCGACCGACAGCTGTTTGGAATCCTCACTCATGACGACACCGTCCCGATCGGGCCCGACAGCGGCGCGCCACCGCCGGGCGCCGGCTTACCGTCCGCGGCCGCCGGGCCCGCCGAGTAGATTGCTTCGGGTCCACCATTCATATCGGTATCCAGTTTGCGCAGGATGAGTCCTTCGCGCAGCGCCCACGGACAAATCTCCAACGTATCCAGCGACAGTGCCCGCATACTCGCCTCCGCGACCAGTGCGCCAGCCACCAATTGCTGTGACCGATCGGAACTTACGCCTTCCAATTCTGCACGGTCCGACGCCGTCATCCGCGAGATGAACGCAATCAGTTGGCGCAGACCTGAGCTGGTCAGTGTACGGCGCGCCCGTGGGCCAGCGGCGGAAGGAGCCGCCCCGGTCAGTCTGGCCAGTGATCGAAACGTCTTCGACGTGCCGACGGCGAGGTCGGGTTTCCCCGGCTCGAGCAGCTTTTTCGCCGGAACCACCAGCTCGGCGTCGAGCCAGTCGCGCAGCACGGCCACCCGGCGCTTGCCCGGCGGATCCTCGCGCAGCCATTCCCTCGTCAAGCGGCCCGCACCCAGTTGCAGCGACAACGCGACGTCCGGTTCCTCGTCGCCGCCGTTGGTCATCTCCAGCGATCCGCCACCGATGTCCAGATTCAGAATGCGTCCGGCGCTCCAGCCGTACCACCGGCGCACCGCAAGAAAAGTCAGCCGCGCCTCGTCGACGCCGGAGAGCACCTGCAGGTCTACGCCGGTCGACGCGCGCACCTCGGCGAGAACCTCGTCGGAGTTGGTCGCCTCGCGCAGCGCCGAGGTGGCGAACGGCATCAGCTCCACGCACCGGGACGTCTCGGCGATGCTGGCGAATTCGGCGACGGTGTCGATCAGCCGCCGCGCGCCCGCCTCGGTGATGCGGCCCCCGGCGTCGATGTTCTCCGACAGCCGCAACGTTGCTTTCGTCGAGCTCATGGGCAGGGGGTGACCGCCACGATGCGCGTCCACCACCAGCAGGTGAACGGTATTGCTTCCGACGTCGAGTACCCCAAGCCGCACATGAACACGGTACTGGGTGCCGCGGCACTTCAGCCCAGGCGATCGAACTGTTAGCGTCCTAATTCGTGACGGTAGGCGCATCCGCGAGCAGCCCGACCCGGTCCCGACCAGCGGGGAAGATCGACCCGGCTCCCGAAGTCGATCTCGACTTTCCCCGGGAATGGATCGAGTTCGTCGACCCGGCAAACGACGAGCATCTGATCGTCGCCGATTTGACGTGGCTGCTGTCGAAGTGGACGTGCGTGTTCGGCACACCCGCCTGTCAGGGCATTCTGGCCGACCGGCCGGATGACGGTTGCTGCTCACACGGTGCCTTCCTCTCCGATGAGGACGACCGCAAGCGACTGCAGCGTGCTGTGAAAATGCTCACACCGCAGGATTGGCAGCTGCGCGAGGAGGCCACCAACGCCGAAGGCAAGGTCACCAAGAACGGCTATCTGGAGCTCGACGAACTGGATGACGAACCCGCGCTGCGCACCCGCCGGGTCGACGGCGCGTGCATCTTCCTGAACCGTCCCGGCTTCGCGGGCGGCGTCGGCTGCGCACTGCACACCATGGCGCTGCGCCGCGGCATCGAACCGCTGGAGGTGAAGCCGGACGTGTGCTGGCAGCTGCCCATCCGGCGCACCCAGGACTGGGTGGACCGCCCGGACGGCGTGCAGATCCTGCGCACCGTGATCACCGAGTACGACCGCCGCGGCTGGGGTCCGGGCGGAGCCGACTTGGACTGGTACTGCTCCGGCTCCCCCGACGCCCACGTCGGTAGTAGGCCGGTCTGGCAGAGCTACGCGCCGGAGCTGACCGAGCTGATCGGCGCGCCCGCCTACGAGGAGCTGGCCAGACACTGCAAGCGCCGGGAAGGTCTCGGCCTGATCGCCGTGCACCCGGCCACCGTGCACGCCGAGCGAATGCGCGATTGCACCCGTCCGTCCGCCTGAACGTTTGCCGACCGAGCGCCTGCTCGGTGCGCCAGTACGCGGAACGGGTTCACTCCCTCGCCATGCGAGCTTCACCCGAATGGGGTTTGATGTGCCGCTATGTCGAAGAAAGTTCTCACCATGGCGACCATCGCGCTGGGCGCCGCCCTCTCGCTGACCGGAGTAGCTCACGCGGAGCCGAACGGCGACCCGCACAAGTTCTACGACTTCACCTCGGAGTTCGTGGCGGCCACGGATCCGGCCGCGGCCAACGCCAAGGCGGCGGGCAAGCTCGTGATCGCGAGCCCGTACGGCGCCTCGCGCACCATCGCCTGCCGCGGCACCAACACCGCCGACCTCTACGACTGCATGCAGGAAGACGATCTCGGCTGGATCACCCTGCGCAAGACCGAGACCCCGCTCGGCACCACCTGGATCTACTTGCCGTAGCCGCCTCTCCGCGACTTCAGGCCGTACTAGTCGGGTGAGACAGGATTTGCGTTCAGGTCCCGCGTTGGGTGCCACTCGGGTTCTGGTCGTACCCGGCGAGTTACCCATGTGCTTACGAAATCAGTTGTACTGTTTCGTGAGCACATGGGATATCGCCGATGGGTACAAGGCTGGGACTGACCTCGGCTTTGCGTTCTACGCTTCGAGTTTGTAGCCCAGGCCGCGGACCGTGACCAGGTGCTCCGGCTTGGCCGGGTCGGCCTCGATCTTCGAGCGCAACCGCTTGACGTGCACGTCCAGGGTCTTGGTGTCGCCGACATAGTCCGCTCCCCATACGCGGTCGATCAGCTGACCGCGGGTGAGCACCCGGCCGGAATTGCGCAGCAGGTATTCGAGCAGGTCGAATTCCTTCAGCGGCAACGTGACCGGCTTGCCGTTCACCATGACGGTGTGCCGGTCGACATCCATCCGGACCGGACCGGCCTCCAGCACGCCGCTCTCACTGGAACCGTCCAGCTCGTCGCCCGCGCCGCGGCGCAGCACCGCGCGGATGCGCGCGATGAGTTCACGCGCGGAATACGGCTTGGTGACGTAGTCGTCGGCGCCGAGTTCCAGGCCGACCACCTTATCGATTTCGCTGTCGCGCGCGGTGACCATGATCACCGGGACGCCGCTGCGGGTGCGCAGCTGCTTGCACACGTCCGTGCCGCTCATGCCCGGCAGCATGAGATCGAGCAGGACGATGTCCGCCCCGGACCGGTCGAATTCGGCGAGCGCGGACGGCCCGTCACCGACCACGGTGACCTCGAAACCCTCCTTGCGCAGCAGGAACGCGAGCGGATCGGCCAGCGACTCCTCATCCTCGACGATTAGAACACTCGTCATCTGCGTGCCTCCACACCATTCGGTCGGCCCGGACCCGAGGGACGCGGGCTTGTTTCTATCGTGCTCACCACAGGGCCGTCGTGATCATCGTCGGCGCCTGCTTCGTGGTGGGCGGGTATGCGCAAGGTGAACGTCGATCCGGTGCCCAACTTGCTCCACAGGGTGATTTCCCCGTTGTGGTTGGCGGCCACGTGTTTGACGATAGCCAGGCCGAGCCCGGTTCCGCCGGTGGCGCGGGAACGCGCCTTGTCGGACCGGAAGAATCGTTCGAACACCCGCTCTTGGTCTTCCTTGGCGATGCCGATGCCGCGGTCGGTGACCGCCATCGCGACGTGATCGCCGCGCAGCGAGCGGCTCACCGACACGTGCGAGCCGGGCGGCGAGTACGCGATGGCGTTCTCCACCAGATTGGACAGGGCGGTGACCAGCAGGGTTTCATCGCCGAGCACCTCGAGACCGCTCGGCCGGTCGGTGCTGACCGTGATGCCGGCGGCCTCGGCGGCGGTGCGCGAGCGGTCGACCGCCTGCATCACCACGGTGTCCACGTCCACCACTTCCAGTTCGGGCAGTTTCTCCGCGCCTTGGAGGCGCGAGAGCGCGATGAGTTCGGTCACCATCTTGCCGAGCCGGCGCGATTCGCCGAGCACACGCTGACCGAAGTGGCGCACGGCCTCGGGGTCCTCCGCCGATTCCAGCAGGGCCTCGGCCAGCAGGCTCATCGCGCCGACCGGGGTCTTGAGCTCATGGCTGACGTTGGCGACGAAGTCGCGCCGGGTGGCCTCCATGCGCGCCTGCTCGGAATCGTCGTCGGCGAACAGCACGGTGAACGTGGTCTCTTCGCGCGATAGTTGCCTGGCGACGCCGCGCACGGCGATGCGCCCGCGGCCGGGAACGGGGTTCTTGGCGGTCAAGTCGAACTCGGCGGACTCCCCGGTGGCGAGCACTTTCTCCACCGCGGCCCAGGCACGCTCGTCGAGCAGACGGTTGCGGACCAGGCCGAGTTCCTCCGCACGCGGATTGACCAGCACTACGTCGCGGTATTCGTCGACTACCGCGATGCCGCTTTCGGAGGCGAGCACGATCAGGTCGAGAACCTGCGACGTGGTGAGGCCGGACTCGGCCTGCCTGCGGGCGGCCTGCCTGGCATTGACATACGGGATCAGAAGCCCGCCGACTGCCAGGCCGACGACAGCCGCGAGGACTGCCAAGAGCACGGCCTGGGGAACACTCACACTTGAATCGTACGGTCGCCGACCGTTCGGCCAACTCCGGGTACACGATGTTTCGCGCAGGTCATAGCACCTTACAACCCCGTTAGCCGCGCGTTTACGCGATGTTAGGTGTGCCTCCCCGCCGCTCCGCGTATCAGGCCGTACTGGTCGGGAAGCGCGAGATTTGCGTTCAGGGCCTGCCTTAGGTGCCACCCGAGTTCTGGGCGTACCCGACGAGTTACCCATGTACTCGCGAAATCAGTCGTCACGTCGTAGTCAGTCTGCTTCATGGTCCGCCTCGGCCATGGCCTCGTTCACCGCCCTGCCGTGTTTGTCCACCCAGTCGCCGAGAGCGTAGATCGGGATCAACAGGTCTTCCCCCGCCGCGGTCAGCTCGTATTCCACCCGCGGCGGGGCCTCGGCGTAGCGGTGGCGGCGCACCAGCGTCATCTGTTCCATGCGGCGCAGGGTCTGGGTCAGCATCTTCTGGCTGATCCCGCCGATGGCCGCGCGCAGGTCGCCGGGGCGCATCGGACCCTCGCGCAGCATGTACACGATCACCGGCAACCAGGAGTTGCCGAAGATGTCCACACCCATCCGGGCCGGGCAGTCGGATTCGAAGTCGCCGTAGGGCGCGAATTCCACCCGCTCGGCGGCGATCGGTTCGGTCGGGGCTGCGCTCACCGCTCCAGCTTGCCACCGACGTCGCGCACCCTGAGGTGCCTATCGGAATTCGTAGCGTCGGTGCCGAACGCTTTTCGAGTGAGGAGTTCCAGATGCGAATCGGAATCATCGGCGCGGGTGCGATGGCAAGGGCACTTGGCGGCGGTTGGACCAAGGCCGGTCACCAAGTGCTCATCGGCGCCCGGTCCGCCGACGCCGCGGCGGAGCTTGCCGCGGTGCTCGGCGCCCAGGCCGGAACTATCAGCGAGGCCGCCGGTTTCGGCGATGTCGTGGTGCTGGCGGTACCGGTCTCCGCTTTGACGGAAGTGCTGCACGCAACCCGGGAATTGCTGGTCGGCCGGACGGTGGTCGACTGCACCAACGCCTTCGCCCCGGACGCGGCGGCACCGGAGGGATCGACCGCCTTCGTGCTCGCGGAAGACGCTGTGGGCGCACGGATCGCGGCGCAGGCGCCCGGAGCACACGTGGTGAAGGCCTTCAACCTGTGCGCCGCGGAAGTGTGGCAGTCGCAGGAGCGGACGTTCGACGGGCGCCGCCTGTCCGTGCCGATCTGCGGCGACGACGAGACCGCGATGGGGCTGGTCGCGACGCTTGCGGAAGATCTTGATCTGCGCGCGATCCCGGCCGGTGGGTTGCACCGCGCCAGGTATCTGGAGGCGATGTCGGTGTTGACCGTTGGCCTCTGGTTCGCCGGACACGATGCCCGCGCGATGTTCCCGCCGCTGGAGGCGGCGTTCGCCGTCGCCGACTGACAGATCCGCTGCCACAGCGTGCTCGGCGGACCGATCGGAGCGTGCACCCCCTCGCCCATACTCCCGGAGTGGAGAGGCGCGACGGGTGCACGCTCGCACAGCGACCGGATCTACCAGCCCGGATTTCCGCGGAGCGGGATGTTGACGAAGCTCGGCCGATCGGGATCCAGTTGCACATGCTGTGGCCGTAGACCGGTGTCGATGAGCATCGGCAGGATCGGTAGGCCCTTGGGGGAGTTGCCCGCATATACGTCGACCCGCAGGCGGTGGCCCGGCTGGAGGATCGACTCGGTGGCGGGCAGCGCGATGTCCAGCGTGGTCGCCTCGCCGGGGATCGTCAGCTGCCGCTGGTCCAGGGAGGTGAACGGTCGCGGGTCGGTGTAGTCGCCGCTGGCCGACTTGGTGCTGTTCGCGTCGTCGATCGCGCGCAGCGAGGCCATGAGCTGCCCCGATGACAGCACGCTCGACCGGCCGTCCGGCGCCACGTCGTTCACCGTGACCACCCAGTAGCCGTCGGCGGCGTCCTGAACAGTATTCAGCCGCACCGCGATCCGGCCGGAGACCGCGATCGGCTCGGCGACCGGGGCGCTGGTGAAGGTCAGCCCGTTCAACTCCTGGATCCTGGAGTCCTTCGCGCAGCCGTCGATCACCGAAAGCGCGCCCGCGCTGCCCTGCGCGGCGTCGTTGGAGCACATGCTGGTCAAGCCGGGCGCGACGGTCACCCGCGCGGTCTCCCCGGTCGCCTCCGGGGTGAGCGAGCCGTCGTAGAGGCTGTTCGCCGTGCCGCTGGGCGCGGCGGACAAGTACATCCTGCGGTGCACCGCCTGCCCGGAAACCGTTTCGTCGGCCGGCGCGGCGAACGAGTCGGTGGTGATCCAGCCGCCGCCCTGCTGGCGCAACGTGACCGGACCGTACTGCTCGATGCCGTTGTCGATGTCTTTGAGCCACCGGTCGAACCACGCGCGTTGCAGCACGTCCAGCCGCGGCGGCAAGCCCGGCTTGCCGTACTCATTGCCCGAGTTGATGTGGTATGTGTTGCCCATCAGCAGCTGTTTCTGCCCGGGCGGCAGCGGAATCTCGTTGTAGATCTTGGATTGCGAATAGGTGAACAGGTCGTGCCAGCCGCCGGTAACGAAGGTCGGCGTCTGGATCCGGCTCGGGTCACCCAGCCAATCCCGGCGCGGCTGGGAGCCGTCGGTGAGCAATTCCTTGGCGCGCGGGTCGAGATCCTCCATCCGCGCGGTGGTGTAGACGTTGAGCAGGACGTCCATGAAGGTCAACGGGTCTCGGGCGCGGTCGGCCAGCCAGGTGGTGTCGAGCTGCCCGGTGAGCACGGACGCGAGGTCGGGAATCAGCTTGAGTCCGTTGATCGCGGTGAGCCACAGTGGGATGAAGTTGAAGCCGAAACCGCCGCCCGGCGCGAGCACGTCGTTGACCAGGTCGCTGCCCGGCACGACCGGGAAGATCGCCTGCAGGGCGGCCGGGCGCTTCTCGGCGGCCTGCACCTGGTTGATCCCGGAGTAGGAGATGCCGTTCATGCCGATCCGCCCGTTTGACCACGGCTGCCGCGCCGCCCAGTCGATCACCTCGACGGTGTCCTGCTGCTCGCGCCCGCGCAGCATGTCCCAGACGCCCTGGGAGAAGCCGGTCCCGCGCACGTCGACGACCAACTGGGAGTAGCCGCTCTTGATCAGCTGGCGGTCGACGGTGAAGTTGCGCAGTTCGCCGCCGCCGAACGCCTTGGTCAGGTCGGTGACGCCGGACAGCGGGGTGCCGCTCATATCGATCTGCCGGAACAGCTGGATCAGCGCGTCGGACAGGCCGGGAATGGACTGCGCGTGATCGGCCAGGTTCGACACCAGCTTGGTGTAGGGCGTCAGGTTGACCACCGTCGGCGTCGGGGTGTCGATCGGGCGTCCCGAGGCGTCCGCGGGCCGGTAGACATTGCCCTTCAGGACGGTGCCGTCACTCATCGTGATGGGGACGTCCCACTGGATGTGGATATTCGGATACTGCTGAGAGGCGTCCTGGGTCGCCACCCAAGCGGCTCCGGCCAGGCCGCCGTCGGGTCCGGTCGGCGGCACGGCGGCGGCGCCACTGGTGAGGAAGGGGGCGAGCACGGCGACGGCAAGTGCCGCCACTGTGGCCCGCAACGCGTGCTTCATTGGACGTGATCCACCTCTCGGCTGGTCGAACGGACGAGAGTGTACCGACCTACTTGTCGGTAAGAACAGCGGGTAACACCAACTTTGTTCGGAATAACAGTTCACATAACCCGACACGATGCCGGAGATTCCGCCTTTGCGCTGGCTACACCGATTGCGGCCCGCACCCGTCGCCGGAATTGTGCCTCAGCGCAGGAACCGTAGACGGCGCCGCCCCGGACTGGCGTTCACCCATCCGGCGTGTCGCATAACACACACTTCGGAGCGCTCGGCGAACGAGCCGAAAAGACAACGCGCTGCCACCCGAATGGGTGGCAGCGCGTTGGATTCGCGTTCGGAGGTTACTTACCGCCCTGGCCCGCGACGGCGGCGGCGCCGGCGGCCGCGGCTTCCGGGTCCAGGTACTCGTGCGGGCGCACCGGGCGCAAGTTCTCGTCGAGCTCGTAGCGCAGCGGGATGCCGGTGGGGATGTTCAGGCCCGCGATGTCCTCGTCGGAGATCCGGTCGAGGTGCTTGACCAGCGCGCGCAGCGAGTTGCCGTGCGCGGCGACCAGCACGGTCTTGCCGGAGAGCAGGTCCTTGGAGATGGTCGACTCCCAGTACGGGACCATCCGGTTCACCACGTCGAGCAGGCACTCGGTCTTCGGGACATCGATGCCCGCGTAGCGCGGGTCGCCCTCCTGGCTGTACTCGTTGGCCGGGTCGATCGGCGGCGGCGGGGTGTCGTAGCTGCGGCGCCACAGCATGAACTGCTCGTCGCCGTACTTCTCCCGGACCTGCGCCTTGTTCTTGCCCTGCAGTTCGCCGTAGTGACGCTCGTTGAGCCGCCAGTCGCGGACCACCGGAACCCAGTGCCGGTCGGCTGCGTCCAGCGCGATGTTCGCGGTGGAGATCGCGCGGCGCAGCAGCGAGGTGTAGACGACGTCGGGCAGGATGCCGTGCTCGGCCATCAGCTCCCCGGCCCGCTTGCCCTCGGCGATGCCCTTGTCGGTCAGGTGCACGTCCACCCAGCCGGTGAACAGGTTCAGGGCGTTCCATTCGCTTTCGCCGTGGCGCAGCAGCACGAGGGTGTACGTCATGCCGTCATCCTCCCATGCGCGCCCGGCCAGGGCGCATCGGTTCCCCGCCACCGGCCCGACGAGCCGAGCGGGACAAGCGCGAAATCAGACCGCTTGGTCCGTGGCGAGCACGCCCGCACCCACCAGCGTGGCGCCGTGGGTGATGCGGGACGGCTCCACGCGCAATTTCCGCAGGAAGTTCAGCCGGGCGTGCTTCTCCACCGCGGCGCGCAGTGGATCCCACAGCGGCGCACCGGATTGCGCGAAGCCGCCGCCGATCACCACCCGGTCGATGTCGAGCAGGGCGGCGGCGGAGGCGATGGCCGTGCCGAGCGCGATGCCCGCCCGGTGCAGCGCGGCGATGGCGATCCCGTCGCCCGCGTGCGCGTCCTCGGCCAACCGCGCCCCGGTGTCGCCCGGCCACCCCTGCTCGCGCGCCCAGCACACCGACGACATGCCGCTGGCGACCGCCTCGACGCACCCGACCCCGCCGCAGCCGCACGGCGTGTCCCAGCCCGGCACCACGATATGCCCGACATGCCCGGCGTTGCCGGTGCGCCCGAGCAGCACCTTGCCGCCCGCGATCAGCCCGCCGCCGATCCCCGACGACACGGTCATCGCCAGAGCATCGGGCACTCCGCGCAGCGCGCCGACGCGGTGCTCGGCCAACGCCAGGCAGGCGCCGTCCATGGCGAATCGAATCGCGGCCGAGGGGAACAACTCCTGCACGGCGGCGACGATCCGAAACCCCGCTTTCCACTCGGGGATGTTCAACGGCCCGGTCACACCGGTTCGCACGTCTACCGGACCGGCGGAACCGATCCCCACGCCGACGACCGGCTCCGCGCCCGCCACCTCGAGCAGCAGTCCGCGACAGGCCTCCCAGACGCCCGTCCGCGGCACGTCCACCCGCCGCACGTCGCGCACCTCATAGCCGGGGTGCACTACCCCTGCCGCGAACTTCGTCGCGCCGATATCCAGAGCGAGAACCGCCAACGCCGTGTCCCTTTCGCCGATCCGAGCCACCAGAGATTGTCACCCAGGGCACGGGCCGGCGCGCCGGTTCCGGCGACCGACGTGCTCATGACCACGCACGTGGCTGTGTTGATTGTTCGCTCGCTACGCTCACTCAGGGCTTGTCGGCGGAGTCCACCAGATGCTCGAAGGCACGCAGATTCTGCAACGACTCACCCCGGGAGACGCGCCACTTCCATTCCCGCCGAATGGATTCGGCGAAACCGAGTTCCAGCAGCACGTTGAAATCGGCGTCCACGGCCTCGAGGATCTGGCCGAAAACCCGATCCAGCTCGTCGGGGGTGACCGCGTGCGCGGCCATCCGGCCGACCAGGTAGATGTCGCCGATCCGGTCCAGCGTGTAGGCGACGGCGTAGAGCCTGCGGTTGCGGCGCAGCAGGAATTTGTAGACGCCCTCGAAGTTCTCGTCCGGCTTGCGGCAGACGAACGATTCGATGCGGACCCCGTGCTTGCCCACCGTGAGCATCACCGTGGTCTCGAGCTTGCGCTCGCCGGGCAAGACGACGACGAAGGTCTCGTCGACGGGGCGGGTGTACTCGATCTCCCTTTCGCGCAGCGTCTCATCGATGAGCCGCGCGGTCGCCTGTACCTCGTTCACCGGCGTACTCCCATCCGGCGCCGCCACAGCGCCCGCGACCTGGCCTGGCTGCTCTCCCCGAGGAGAGCGGCCGTCCGTTCGCCGGCCAGGTTAGTGCGCTCGCCGGAGACGCGGTCGTAGGCGTCGTCGCGCAACACGCTGTGCGCGAGGCCACGACCGCCGAGCACCGCGCGATCGTCGCGGAAACCGGCCAGCGCGGCGGAGTAGCTGGCGAGCAATCCGTCGGCGGTGTGCGCCCAGGAGAAGTTTGCGGCGTGCGCGACGGCTCGCTCGCTCATCCGGTGCAGCCGATCCGGGTCGTCGAGCAGATGGCGCAGCGCGTTCGCCCAGTCCGAGGTGCGGTGCCCCGGGACGAGCAGGCCGGAGATGTCGTGCCGCACGGCCGTCCCGAGGCCGCCGACGTCGGCTGCGAGCACCGGGGTGCCGCTGGCCTGCGCCTCGATCGCAACCAAGCCGAAGGACTCGTTGTAGCTGGGCACCGCGACCAAGTCGGCAGCGCGGTATACCAGCACCAGCCGATCCGGCGGCTGCGGCGGCAGGAAGCTGACCCGCTCGGCGATACCCAGTTCGGCCGCCAGCTCGATCAGCGCGTCGGGTCGCTCGAGGCCGCTGCCGGACGGTCCGCCGACGATGAGGACGCGCAGCGCGCGCCGCGGATCGCCGCGCAGCACCTCAGCCGCGGCACGCACCAGCACGTCGGGCGCCTTCAGCGGCTGGATGCGACCGACGAACGCGACGATCTGCTCGTCGGCGGCCAGTCCGAGCGCCGCGCGCGCTTCGGTCCGGTCGCCGGGGCGGTAGCAGGTCAGATCCGCGCCGGGAGGCACGACATCGATCCGCTCGGCGTCGGCGCCGTAGAGCTCGACCAGCTGGCGGGCCTCCTCGGCGGTGTTGGCGACCAGCCGATCGGACTCCGCGATCACCTGCTTCTCGCCGATCTCGCGGGTCACCGGTTCGGGGCAGTCGCCTTCGGCCAGTGCGGCGTTCTTCACCGCCGCGAGCGTGTGCGCGGTGTGCACCAGCGGCACCCGCCAGCGGTCCCGGGCCAGCCAGCCGACCTGACCGGACAACCAGTAGTGCGAGTGCACCAGGTCGTAGTAGCCGGGCAAATGCCTGGCCTCCTGGCGCAGCACCTCCGCCGTGAACGGGCACAGCTGTGTGGGCAGATCGTGCTTGTCCAGCCCTTCGAACGGTCCGGCCACCACGTTGCGCACCAGCACGCCGGGCGCGGCCTCTTGGACGGGCGGGACGTTCGAGGCGGTGGCGCGGGTGAAGATCTCCACCTCGGTGCCGCGTCGGGCCAGTTCAACGGCTGTTTGGAGGACATAGACGTTCATACCGCCCGCGTCGCCGGTCCCTGGCTGGGCGAGTGGTGAGGTGTGCACCGATAGCACGGCGATACGGTTCGGCCGTAGGTCCAGGCGCTGACTCACACTCTCCATAGTGCACGGCGCCGCGCCGGTCTCAGACGCCCTGACCGCACCAAGTGAGAGCTATCACACAGCAGATGCCCGGGATCACAGGTCAGCGGCGAACGCGCTCACCTCGGCGACGAACCGGGAGCGATCCTCGATGAACAGGCCGTGCTGGGCGCCGTCCCAGTACGACGCGCGCCCGTTCGGGACGGTGTCGACGATGTAGCGGCCGTTCTCGATCGGGACGATCCGATCGGCGGTCCCGTGCATGACGAGCACCGGAATATCCAGCGCACGTAGCGTTTCAGTGTTGTCGACGGTGCGGTAGAAAAGCGCTTTGCGCACCGCGGGTGCCGTGGCGACACTGGCCCCGAACAGGCGCTGAGCATCCGGCCCTGTGTCTGCTCCCGGCCCGGTGTTGGCATTGCCGAAGGCGCCGAAGGCCCGCACCGCACGGCCCGCGCTGTCCTCGAAGACGCCCGGAATCGCCTCCCGCATGAGATCCCCGGTCACCGCGCCCGGCACACCCGGGCCGATATTCGCCATCGAGCCGCTGTAGATCACGCCTGCGACGGCGTCCGTGCCGTAGGCGGTCAGGTAATCCGACAGCACGATCCCGCCGTAGGACCAGCCGAGCAACACCGCGCCCGACGCGATGCCCTCAGCGGCCAGCACCGCCCCGACGTCGGCGGCCCAGTTCTTCGGATCGTCGTAGCCCGCGGCGGGCGCGTCGGAATAGCCGTGGCCGCGCAGGTCGACGGCGACCACCCGGAAGTGCGCGGTGAGGTCGTCCGCGGCCGCGCCCCAGCAGCGCAGATTCGCCGCCCAGCCGTGCAGCAGCACCAGCGGGCGGGCGCCGTCCGGCCCGCTCACCCGGTAGACGATGGACGTTCCGTCCGTGCTCACCACATCCCGAATAGGCATGGAATTCAGGCTAACCGTGATCCCGGCGACAGCGCGGTCCTGGCAAACATCGCGCATTTAGGATCACGGGCATGAGTACTCGCACCGCCGTCGTCACCGGAGCCAGCTCGGGAATCGGGGAAGCCACCGCCAGGAAGCTGGCCGAGCAGGGCTACCACGTCTACGTCGGCGCTCGCAGGCTCGACCGGCTGCGCCGCCTCGCCGACGAGATCGGCGGCACGGCAGTGGAACTCGACGTCGCCTCGGAGGAGTCGGTGCGCTCGTTCACCGACGCGGTCGAGCGCGTCGACGTGCTGGTCAACAACGCGGGCGGCGCGAAGGGCCTGGCTCCGGTCGCCGAGGCCGACCTGGATGACTGGCGCTGGATGTGGGAGACCAACGTGCTCGGCACGCTGCGCGTCACGAAGGCACTGCTGCCCAAGCTGATCGACTCCGGTGACGGATTGATCGTCACCGTCACGTCGGTGGCCGCGTTCACCGCCTACGACAACGGCTCCGGGTACACCTCGGCCAAGCACGCGCAGGCCGTGCTGCACCGCACCTTGCGCGGCGAGCTGCTCGGACAGCCGGTGCGACTGACCGAGATCGCCCCTGGTGCGGTGGAAACCGAGTTCTCGCTGGTGCGCTTCGGCGGCGACGCCGACCGCGCCGCGAAGGTGTACGAAGGCATCGACCCGCTGGTCGCCCAGGACATCGCGGAGATCATCGGCTTCGTGGCGTCGCGGCCCCCGCACGTGAACCTGGACCAGATCATCGTGAAGCCGCGCGACCAGGCCGACGCGAGCCGATTCGCTCGTCGCGGCTAGGTCCGCCCGTCCCGCCCCGAGCCGTTAGCATCCGGGGGACCGAACGCAGGACATCGGATGGGAGTGGTTCGGCTCATGCTCAAAGGCTTCAAAGAGTTCCTGATGCGCGGGAACGTCATCGACCTCGCGGTTGCCGTCGTCATGGGCACCGCGTTCACCGCCGTGGTGACCTCGGTGACGAAAGGGATCATCAATCCTTTGCTCGCCGTCTTCGGCAGCACCAATGAGCTGGGCCTCGGTGTGCAGCTGATTCCCTCCAAACCCGCCACCTTCATCGCCGCCGGGCCGATCATCACGGCGGCCATCGATTTCGTGATGGTCGCGGCCGTGCTGTATTTCGTGCTGATCCTGCCGATGAAGACGATCAAGAACCGCTTCGGCACCACCAAGGCGGCCGAGCCAACCGAAATCGAGCTGCTGATCGAGATCCGCGATCTGCTGGCCGAACGGCACGAGGCGGTCCGCGCCGAACGCACTGCCGACCGCCGCATCGAAGAAGATCAGGAGCCCGACACGGTCGGTAGTACCAAAGACCGCGGCTGACCGGACTCAGCGGCCGCCGGCCGGCTGCGGCGGCACCGGCGTCGCCGACACCACCGCCGACGGTGCGCCCCGCAACGCCGACATGCTCTTCCAGGTATTCCAGTCGATGGTCCAGTCGTAGAGGTCGCCGTCGGCGGCGGAGAGCGGGATCGACGTCCCGGTCACCTCGACCGGATCGCCGTAGAGCGCGGTGGGGAAGTAGGCCTGCGCGTCGGCGGGCGAGAGATTGATACAACCGTTGGTGACGTTCGCCGAACCCTGTGCGGACAGCGATTCCGGATTGGCGTGGATGAATTCGCCGTTGTTGGAGATGCGGACCGCCCAGCGTTCGCGGACATTGGTGTAATACGGCGGATTCGACATCATGAAGTCTTCGTATTTGTCGGTGACCACGTGAACGCCGGACCGGGTGACGTTGCGTGGCTCGTTGCCCTCGCCATAGCTGACCGCGAAATCGAACACGGTTTGCCCGTCGCGGACCACCTGCATGCGGTGGCTCGGCGCGTTCGCCTTGACGATCTGGCTGCGGCCGATGCGGAAGTCCGAGGTCAGATCGGAATAGCCGTAATTGCCGCCGCCCAGGTCGAGTCCGTAGAGCCGCGCCGAGACGTGCACGGTGGTGCCGGGCGTCCAGTAGTTCTTCGGACGCCAGTGCACCCGCGAACCACCGTCGTCCGGAAACCATGCCCACGCGCCCTCGGTGGGTGGGTCGGTGGTGACCGTGAGCGCCTTCTCCACCGCGGCCTTGTTCAGCACGGCGGACTTGAACTGCAGGACGATCGGTGCGGCGATGCCGACCTCCTGGTTGTCGCCGATATTGATGGTCGCGGGGACCGTGCTCTTCGGCGCGAGCGTGCGGAACGAGCCCTCGATCGGGATCGCCTTGCCATCGGTCCCTACCGCGGTGCCCGACCAGGTGTAGGTGGCGTCGTAGCCGAGCGGCTCGGTGATGGTGTAGCCACGCTTGTCCGGGGCGAGTTCGCCGCGGACCTGCTTGCCCGCCGCGTTGGTCAGCGCGATATGGTCGATCGTGCCGTCGCTGATCGTCACCGAGACCGGCGCGGTCGGGTTGACGTTCGCGGCGTCGTCGGCGGGAACCAACGTCGCCTCGGCGACCGGACCCGCGTCGCGGCCGCCCGCTGCGCCCCGGTCGATCGTGCATCCCGCCACCAAGGCGACGACTACCAGCAGCACAGCCGACACCGCGGCCCCTGAGCGGCGCATTATCGGTCGGTTGCTCACGTCATCGAATTTACGCGGACGCTCCTGCGCCTCTCCGCGTCTTCAGGCCGTACTAGTCGGGAGACACGGGATTTGCGTTCAGGTCCTGCGTTGGGTGCTCCTCGAGTTCTGGGCGTACCCGATGAGTTACCCATGTGCTCACGAAATCAGTCGTCGCGTCACGCCACGTCACATTCAGTCGATCCTCGGGACGAGGATCAGAGTGTGATGCCGACGGTGACGGGTTCCGGTTCCAGATGGATCCCGAAGCGGTCGGCTACGCCGTCGCGCACTGTTCTCGCCAGCGCCACCAGATCGGCCGCGCTGGCGCTGCCGCGATTGGTCAGCGCGAGTGTGTGTTTCGTCGACAGCCGGGCCGGTGCCTCGGCACCGGGGAACCCTTTCGCGAAACCCGCCCGCTCGATCAGCCAGCCCGCGGAGAACTTGACTCCACCCGCCGCCGGGTAGGTCGGCACCGTCACATCGCCCACCTGGGTGGCGATCGCGGCCCGCACCTGCGCCACCCGATCCGGGGCGACCACCGGGTTGGTGAAGAACGATCCCGCGCTCCAGGTGTCGTGGTCGGCCGGGTCGAGCACCATGCCCTTGCCCGCGCGCAGCCGCAGCACCGCGTCTCTGACCTGGGCCGCGGGCCGGGACTCCCCCGCCTCCGCGCCCAACGTTCCGGCCAGCTCGCCGTAGCGCAGCGCAGCGCTGGAACCGTCGGTGCGCAACGCGAAATCGACCGCGAGCACCACGGCGTCGTCGCGGTGCTTCAACACGCTGGTGCGATAGCCGAAGCCGAGTTCGTCGGGCGCCACCCAGCGGATCTCGCCGCTGGCGCGGTCCAGCAGCCGCACCCGGCGCAGCAGGTCGGCCACCTCGGCGCCGTACGCCCCGACGTTCTGCACCGGCGTCGCACCCGCCGAACCGGGAATGCCGGACAGACATTCCAGCCCGCCGAACCCGGCGGCGATTGTGGCGTGCACCACGTCATCCCAGTTTGCTCCGGCCTCCGCGATCACGCCGTCGGCACCGATCTCGACGCCCGTGGTGGCGACCCGGACCACCACACCGTCGAAACCGTCATCGCCGAAGAGCAGATTGGAGCCGCCCGCCAGCAACAGCACCGGGACGCCCGCGGCGTCCAGCGCGCGCACCGTCGCGACCAGCGCTTCGGTCGTCGCGCACTCGGCGACCAGCGCGGGTCCGCCCACCCGCAGCGTGGTCAGCTCCGCCAGCCGCACGTCCTCGCGCAGCCGCGCACCGGTGTCGGCGAGGAGATCCGACAGCACCAAACGTGAAGTTCGCACGCCACACGGTAGCGTGGCGTGCACTACGCGAGCAGGTCCGATGGCACCACTCGTGTAGTTCGCGCGCCACACGGTAGCGTGTGGACTCATGGCTACACCGCTGGCGTACACGGCCCGCTACTCGCATTCCCCCGCCGCCGTGCGCGCGGCCTTCGCGAACGAGTTGTACTGGAAGGACCGCGTCACCGAGGTCGGCGGCACCAACGCCCGCCTGGAGTCGGTCACCACCAGCGGCGACCAGGTGCGCGTCGAGCTGGTGCAGGCCATCGCCGCCGAAAAGCTGCCGCCCGCGATCACCGCGGTACGCCCCGGTGACCTGGTCATTCCCCGCGTAGAGAACTGGAGCGGCGATACGGCCACCTTCGAAGCGCGCGTCGACGGCGCGCCCGCCCAAGTGCGCGGCACCATCACGCTGTCCGCCGACGGCTCCGGCGCCACCGTCGCGGTCGAGGGCACCATCGAGGTGAAAATCCCGCTGTTCGGCGGCAAGATCGAGAAGGCGATCGACGAGCACCTCACCGAGCTGCTGAAGAACGAGGCGGAGTTCACCGAGACCTGGATCGCGTCGCACTGAGCCGCACCGGAGAACGGACACCGGATCCGGCCACATCCTCCGATGCCCGCGTTTGTGTGACCTCCGCACACCACCCGCCCGCCGAGGTACCTGTTACCGGACCCAGTAACCTGTGAGCCCATGGCACGCCGACTGGACTACTCCGCCCGCTATCCGCTGCATACCACAAAAGAGCTGTACGCGGCGCTGTCGAACCGTGACTACTGGGAAGCACGGGTCGAAGAGATGCGGAAGTACACCCCCGGCAACGAGGTGGTCAAGCTGGAGGCGGGCGACGGCGGCATCGACATCGAACTGCACCACATCCTGCCCCGCGAGATGCTGCCGGAGCTCGCGCAGACGGTGCTGCGCAAGGACATGGTGATCACCCGCAAGGAGAGCTACAGCGCCTACGCGCCGGACGAGATCACGGGCAAGTACTCGGCGTCGATTCCGGCCGGACCGGGCAGCCTCGGCGGCACCATCCGCCTCTTCCCCACCGAAACGGGCTGCACCATGCGCTTCTCCTCGGAGGCGAAGGTCTTCATCCCCATGGTCGGACCGCGCCTGGAGCAGCTGATGCTGGTGAACTTGGTCGACCTGTTCCGCGGCGAGGCCGAGTTCACGGTTCAGTGGCTGGAAGAACACCACCCCACCCGCTGACCGCACCGGTCGGCACCATCACCCGTGGCACCACCGCCGTCAACCGACTCCGCCGCAGCGATCGCTGGCTGATCAACGACGAGTTCGTCGCCGCCCGGCTGCGCGAGACGGCCGATCCGCTCGTGGTCGATCTCGGGTACGGCGCCAGCCCGTGGACCACGTTCGAGCTGGCCGCGCGGCTGCGCACAGTGCGCGACAACGTGCGGGTGGTGGGGCTGGAGATCGATCCGCAGCGTGTGGTGCCCGGCCGCGACGGCGTGACCTTCGCGCGCGGCGGATTCGAACTCGCCGGGCTGCGACCGGTGCTGGTGCGCGCGTTCAACGTGTTGCGGCAGTATCCGGAATCGGCGGTGCCCGAGGCGTGGTCGACCATCCGATCCGGGCTGGCGCCGGACGGTCTGCTGGTCGACGGCACCTGTGACGAAGTGGGCAGGCGCTGCGCATGGGTCCTGCTCGACCGCGATGGCCCGCGCTCACTCACGCTGGCCTGGGATCCGTTCACCGTGGAGCGGCCTTCCGATCTCGCCGAACGGCTGCCGAAGGCGTTGATCCACCGCAACATCCCCGGGGAGCCGATCCACGCGCTGCTCGCCGCCGCGGATCGCGCGTGGGCCCGCGCCGCACCGCTGGCTCCCTTTGGTCCCCGGATCCGCTGGCGCGCCGCCGCGCGGTCGCTGCGCGAGGAAGGTTTCCCGATCCGCCACTACCGTCGCCGCCTGCGCGACAACGTGCTGTCGGTGCCGTGGTCGGCCGTGGCGCCGGTCGGCTTCGGATAGCCGTTACGCGACGGCGAGCGCGCGATATACCCTTCTGGCCGCGCGGGGTGTCAGTCGCGCACCCGCGTCGGTGATCTCCTCGCCCGCACAGCGGTCGATGGCGACCGCGTCGGCGACCACCTCGTTCAAGGCGACCTGCCCGATCCCGGCCTCGGCCAGGTCGAGCACCGTGCGCACCGGCGTCGTCACCAGGAACGGACCGGCCGATTCCACGTCGACACCGGTCAGCGAGCGCCGCAGGACCACCAACCGCGGCGGCGCAGTTCGGTGGCCCGCGCGCACCGACAGGTGCAGGAACCGGGGGCGCAGCCTGCCGAGGCCGTGCAACTCGGCCGCGCTGTGATGGGACACCACCGCGGCTCCGTCGAACCAGGCCGACCACATCGCGTATTCGTCGAGCGGACCCTCCGGCCATCCGGCCAAGCGCAGCAGGCCGTCCGCCCCGGCCCTGGTCACCGAACCGTCGCCGAGCCCGTCCCGCACCCGCGCTGCGCACCCGGTGCGCAGCACCTGCCGGATAGTAAAGAAACCGGCGTGCCGACCGGCCCATCGGCGCAGAACGCGCCATCCTTGTTCCGCGGATCCGATCGCGCGGCTTGCCGCATCGCCAGCCATGCGCACCAGGCTACGCTCGGTGTTTGTGCTGCATGTCACATTCGAACCCCTCAATGCCTCCACAGAAACGGCACAGAAAGGTCGGGAAGAATCGCCACCATGAGTACGAACGCGCCGTCCACCTCGACGATCAACCGGCGGACCCTGCTGATCGCCCTGACCGTGGTAGCGATTCTGCTCGCGACGGTCCTGGTCGGCGGAGAAGTATATGCCAGGCACTCGGTGTCGAGCTGTATCAGCACGCAATTCGAGAAGGAGATGGGATCGAAGATCGACGTGAGCTTCGGTCCCAAGCCGATGCTGATCACCTGGATCGACGGCAAGGTGCCTTCGGTGCGGGTGAACAGCGACGACACCAAATTCGGCCCCGCCGTCGGGATGGTGGTCCACGCGGTCTTCCGCGACGTCGACGTCGCCGATCAGAACGGGAGCACGATCGGCAGCTCCTCCGCCGACGTCAACTGGAGCAACGAAGGTATCAAGGAGACGCTCGGCGGTCTGGTCACCGGAGTGAGCTCGTCCGAGAGTTCGGGCATGCTCACCCTGGCCGTGCTCGGCGGCTTGGCCGAGCTTCAGCTCAAGCCGCAGATCCTGAACGGGACGGTCGAGGTGGAGACGATGTCGGCGCAGCTGCTCGGCGTCGGAGTACCCTCCGATCTGGTGCAGAGCATCGTCGATATCTTCACCCAGAGCCTGCAGAGCTACCCGTTCGGCATGTCGGCGACGGACCTGAAGGTCACCGATTCCGGCGTGGTCGTCAAGCTGGCCGGTGGACGCGCCCAGCTGGAGTCCGCGGGCGACAGTTCCGGGTCTCGCTGCTGAATTCCCAGTACCGCAAAGTCTTCGGGCCGACCGCCGGGGCCACAGCAGGATGGGCCGAATACCGCCGCCACGAAACAGCATTCGGTTGACGGTCAGGCTGGAAAGCCGTCGAGCACGTCGCGGGATTTCGACAGGCCGAGCCGGGTCGCACCCGCGGCGATCATTTCGGCCGCGGCCGCGGCGGTGCGGATTCCGCCACTGGCCTTGACGCCGAGCCGACCGCCCACCGTCTCCGCCATCAGCCGCACCGCGTGGGCGCCGGCGCCACCGGCGGGGTGAAATCCGGTGGAAGTCTTCACGAAATCGGCTCCGGCGCGTTCGGCGACCCGGCACACCTCCACGATCGCCTGATCCGGCAGGGCGGCGGATTCGATGATCACTTTCAGCAGCGCCCGATCGCCGACTGCCTCGCGCACCGTGACAATGTCGGCGAGCACCGCCGTATAGTCCCCGGTACGCGCCGCGCCGACATCGATCACCATGTCGACCTCGGCCGCTCCTTGGTTCACCGCGAGCCGCGCCTCGGCGCCCTTCACCAGCGAATGATGTTTCCCCGAGGGGAATCCGGCGACCGTCGCGACCACGAGCCCCGGCGCGCGTACCGGCAGCATGGACGGCGACACACAGATGGCGAGCACGCCCAACCCACGCGCCTCCTCGACCAGCGCGGCGACTTCGGCGGGCGTCGCCTCCGGGGCCAGCAGCGTATGGTCGATCATGGCGGCCACTTCGGACCTGGTCAGCGACGCGGAATCTGCCATGGGGTGAGAGTCTGGCACACCGGACGCCGGACCCGTTCGGTGGGCGAATTCCGTTGCGCACCTGGAGGCGATTCACGCACACTCGTAGCTGATGGCGCATCGGAGAGCGTGCCGCCACGGCCGACTGACTAACGTGTGCGGGTGGGCCCCTACTTCGTTCGGGAGGAGACGACCGTGCTGATCCGTCGCGAACGCGCGGACGACGCCGCTGCGATCGCGGCGGTGCATCGCAGCGCATTCGCACCGCGCTACGCCACCGCCACCGATCCCGATGGCACCGACACGCCAGGTGACCACGGCAGCGCGGATCCGCCCGAGGTGGGCCTCGTCGCCCGGCTGCGCAGCGACGAGGGCTGGATCCCGACGCTCTCGCTGGTGGCGATCGAGCACGACAGCGTGGTCGGCCACCTGTGCCTGACCAGGGCCACGGTCGGCCCGTTCCCCGTGCTGGCGCTCGGCCCGATCGGCGTGCTCGCCGACCACCAAGGAGCGGGCGTCGGCTCGGCACTCATGCACGCGGCTCTCGGCGCCGCCGACGCCCTCGACGAACCCCTGGTCGGCCTGCTCGGCAGCCTGGAGTTCTACCCCCGCTTCGGCTTCGTCCCCGCCGCCCGCCTCGGCATCACCCCGGATGAGCCCGCCTGGGTCAGCCATTTCCAGGTCCGCTCCCTGTCGGCCTATGACTCGCAAATAGCGGGCGAATTCCATTACGCCGAGCCGTTTTACGACCTCTGATCCGCCTCGGCTTCGTCGCGGCAGTGCTCGCGGCGCCCTATGGCTCGCGTCCGATCGAGAGCCACCGGCCGCTCAGTCGCGAACGGGGGGACCACTCGGACGCGGCACTACGTTTCTCCCGTATCAGCCCCGCACTCCGGTTTCTATGCCCACGGGTCGATGACCTGCACTCCGGCCGCCCGGAAGGGTGCGATATCTCGGGTGGCCACGGCCATGCTCGCGGCACTCGCTGTCGCCGCGATGTACCCGTCAGCGGCGCCGATCGGGGCCCCGGCGAGGCGAGCACGGGTCATGAGTTCGGCGTAGGCGGCGGAGGCGGTCATGTCGAAGGCGAGCACGCGGCCTGCGAACAGGGGCAACACCCGGGTTTCGATCCTGTCGCGCAACGTATCTCGCCGCCTGCCCGCAGGCATGGCCGCAATACCGAACCGCAGTCCGGCCACGGTGACGGCCGACAGGTACAAGGTGTGCAGGGGCTGCGCGTCGATCCAGGCGACCACCCGGGCGTCCGGCGCCTTGCGCAGCGGCTCGGAGATCACGTTCGTGTCGAGAACGATCACTCGAACTCCATGGGCGCGACCGGGCGTCGGTCACGAGCGGTGAGCGCTTCGAATTCGTCGTCGGTGAGTTCGACCTCGCGACCGATCTCGGCCAGCAGCGTCCCGAGCGCTACCTGCGCCGCAGGCGTGACGGCCTCGATAAGGATCGCCCGGACCTCGGCCTCGGTACTGCGGCCGTGCTGGGCCGCGCGGACACGCAACGCCTCGCGTACGTCGTCGGGAAGATCCCGGACTGTCAGCCTGGCCATGTACACCTGCTCTCTATTGATGGCAATAGCGTCAACGCCTTCGTTGCCTTCACAATAGAACGCGAGCACGCTCACGGCATTCGGCGAAGCCGCGGCAAATCTCCGGCAGCGCACCTGGGAGGATGAGGGCATGAGTTCCGCTCCACCCGTCCAGGTCGACCGCCGCTATGTATTGACTTTGGGGTGCCTGGACCGACCCGGCATCATCGCGCGGATCACCTCGTTCATCGCCGAGTTCGGCGGCTCGATCGTGGAGGCGGGCTACCACTCCGACCTCGACACCGGGTGGTTCTTCACGCGTCAGGCGATCAAGGCCGAGACGGTGCCGTTCTCGATCGCGGAACTGCGTGAGCGGTTCGCCGCGGTGGCGGCCGGCCTTGGTCCGGAAACCGAATGGCAACTGCTGGATTCCCGCGAGCGCCGCCGCGCGGTCCTGCTAGTCAGCAAAGACGGTCACTGCCTGCACGACCTGCTCGGACGCGCCGCCAGCGGCGAGCTGCCCGCCACCATCGAGGCGGTGATCGGCAACCATCCGGATCTGGCGGCGATGACCGAGGCGCACGGCGTGAAATTCCATCACGTGCCGTTCCCCAAGGACCCGGCCGAGCGCGGCCCCGCGTTCGAGGAGGTCCGCGCCCTGGTGGACGCGCACGACCCGCACGCGGTGGTGCTCGCGCGGTTCATGCAGGTACTGCCCGCCGAGCTGTGCGAGCACTGGGCGGGCAAGGCGATCAACATCCACCACAGCTTCTTGCCCTCGTTCGTCGGCGCTCGCCCCTATCACCAGGCGTTCGCCCGCGGCGTGAAGCTGATCGGGGCCACCTGCCATTACGTGACCGCGGAACTGGACGCGGGTCCGATCATCGAGCAGGACGTCATCCGCATCGACCACGCCGACGAGGTGCGCGACATGGTCCGTCAGGGCCGCGACATCGAGCGGGTGGTGCTGGCGCGCGGCCTGCGCTGGCATCTGGAAGGACGGGTCCTGGTGCACGGCCGCCGCACGGTCGTCTTTTCCTGACCGCTGGCGCAACCGCCCCGGGAATTTCAGCCCACGAGGTCGGCGCGGCGGCGCGGGCGCACCGCGGCGAGCACGCGCGCGAGTTCCTCGTTGAACCGTTCGTAGGCTTCGACGTTGCCCAGATGGCCGGTGGGCAACACGCCGTAGCGCACCAAACTGCCGGTCTGCCGGAGCATCTCGACGATCCGCTCGGAGTGGACCGGCGGGGTCATGTCGTCGAATTGGCCCGCGAGAACCGTGGTGGGCACCACCAGGTTGCGCGCCGACTCCCCGACATCCATCGTGGCGAGCAGAACACCGAACCTGGAGCGCACCCACGCCGGACACGAGCGGACGATGGCCATGCTGAACGCCAGCACGTCGCCTTTCGCCGCGGTGCTGAGGATCTGCCGTGCGAACAGCCAGCGCACCGGCGCGATGGGCGGGAAGACGAGCGGAGTGCCGAGCCCGAGCCTGCCGAACAGGAACGGCAGCGGCACCTTCAGTTGCAGCAGCCGCAGCGGCCGGTTGAGCAGCGGCACCAGGGTGGTCTCCAGGATCAGCCGGTCGGCCGCGGTATTGAGCAGTAGCGCCGCCAGCGCCTGCTTCTCGACCCGCTCGGGGTACCGGCCGGCCCATGCCTGCATGGTCATGCCGCCGAGGCTGTGGCCGACCAGCACGGCCCGCTGTCCGGGCGCGAGCGCGGCATCGAGCACCGCGGCCAGATCGTCGGCCAGCAGCTCCATATTCAGCTTGCCGGACCCGTACTCGCTTTCGCCGTGGCCGCGCTGGTCGTAAGCGATCACGCGGTAGTCGCCGGCAAAGGCGTTGATCTGCGGGTTCCAGTACTCCAGGCAGCAGGTCCAGCCGTGGATCAGCACGATGACCGGCCGATCGGACGGGCCGTAGGCGTGCACCCGCAGCAGCGCGCCGTCCCGGGTGTGTACGGGGATCACCTCGGGCGCCGTCGTCGGGGGATTGAACGCCGCGGTCTGGTACGAACGGGAACGCAACTCGGCGCTGTGCGCGTCGCGCAAGCCCCGGAGCAGGGCCCGGAAGCTCGTCAACGCGGTCGGCAGCATGGCACGCATCGGACACTCCTTTGTGTTACTGATAGATACAGTAACCCCGATTCGCGCTGCTTGCTAGTGCAAGCACCCGTACCAGTCCGCCGAACTACTCCCTCACCAGCGCGGACCCCGCTGAACTTCATCTACCTTGGGCCGCACGTCGGCGAGGTAGACGCCGGTCGCGATGATCGCCGCGAACGAAAGCAGGCCGAGGCCCGCAGGCGAGAGGAGAAGCACGAGCACGGCCACCCCGAGAATCGCCAGCCAGATCGGCTTGGTCAGTTTGTCCACCGCGGTGAACGCGTCCGGACGCTGACGCACGGCGTGGATCAGTGCGAAAATCGTCGCACCGAGCGCCGCCAGCCACAGCACCAGCAGGATCATCCCGGTCAATCCGTGCACCATATTCACCCCAACCATGATAGGCGTACCTCCGCCTTCGCTCCGGCCATGCGCGGACTGCGGACGGACTGCGTCCGACAGCGTCCCTTATGCGTACTCCGCCTTCGCTCCGGCCATGCGCGGACTGCGGACGGACTGCGTCCGACAGCGTCCCTTTGCGTACTCCGCCTTCGCTTTAACTGCTCCATCAACAGCAACGCCCCCATACACCACTTGGGTGCACGGGGGCGTCGAAGGGGTTATCCGCTGGGCGTTCAGGCCTTCTTCGGGGCGGCCTTCTTGGCGGCGGGAGCCTTCTTCGCGGCGGGGGTGGTGGCCTTCTTGGCCGGCGCCTTCTTCGGCGCGCCGTTCGTAACGGGAGCCGGGGTCTCCTCGGTGGTCACGTCGACGACTTCGGCCTCGACGACCGGATCCGCCGCGGCGTCGTCCTCGGCCTTGGCCGGACGGCCGAGCAGCCCGTTGACGCGGTCGAGCACGTCCTCGGCGCGGCTCACCGCGTCGCCGTAGAGGGTCTCGACCTTACCGATCCGCTCCTCGACGCGTTCGTTGGCGCGCAGCCGCTCGATGGTCTCCTCACCGCGGACGGCGAGGTCGGCGTAGGCGTCGAGCACCTGGCGGTAGTACTTCTCGGCCCGCGCGCGCAGCTCCTCGGCGGTGAACTTCTCGCGCAGCTCGGCGAGGTCGTCCGGCAGCTCCGAAGGCAGCCCGGACAGCCGCTCGCGCAGCGACTCGAACTGGGCCTGCACATCGGCGGGCACGTTCGCGAAGCGCTCGCGCGCATCCTCCACCCGCGACTGGACATCGGCGCCGGCCGCGCGCTCGCGAACCTGCGCGACGACGTCGTTGACGGCGGCGTACAAGGCGTCACCCGCGCCGACGGTGGCGAGTAGGGGCTTGGTCACGGTGGCGTTCTTCTCGGTCATGATGTTTCGTTCTCCTGGCGTGGCGGAGTGTCGGTTGTCGTGCGCGGAACGTCGCTGTCCCAAACGTCCCCCCCTGCCTCGTTTCCTCCGTTTTCCCGGCGAAACGATTCATAGATGTCCAGCAGCACCTGCTTCTGCCGCTCACTGATCGACGTGTCGGCAAGCAGGGCATCCCGGACCGGACTGTGCGGCCGCTGCTCGAGATAGCCAGCCCGTACGTACAAGACCTCCGAGGAGACCCGCAGTGCCTTGGCGATCTGCGTGAGCACTTCGGCGGACGGGTTGCGCAGTCCGCGCTCGATCTGACTGAGATACGGATTGCTCACCCCCGCCAGCTGGGCAAGCTGGCGTAGCGAGACTTGCGCGGCTTCTCGCTGCGCCCTGATGAAGCCTCCGATGTCGTGCGCCGCGCTGGCGACGCGACCCCCTCGTTCGCCGACGCCGGACGAGTGCTCGTCCGATCTGTCGGTGTACTCGGCGGAAACCTCGGGCTGGTCTGCCATCACTCACCTTCTGGCGGTTGTACGGGGTCGATTCTAGGTCAGGGTGCTAGCTATTGCAAGCAGTGTGCTAGCAGAGTGTCGGCAAACGGTCCGCGCACTGCGGATCAGCCGCCGAACATCAGATGGGAGATCGTGTAGATCGCCAGTCCGGCAAGCGAACCGACCACGGTGCCATTGATGCGGATGAACTGCAGATCCCGGCCGACCTGCAATTCGATCTTTCTGCTCGCCTCGTCGGCGTCCCACCTGGCAACCGTGTCGGTGACCAGAGTGCTGATCTCATCCGCATAGTTCCCCACCAAGTAGCGGGCGCCCCGGTCGATCCAGCCGTCCACCTTCGCGCGCATTTCGGCATCGTCGCGCAAGCGCTCACCGAGCTGCTGGACATTTTCGGCGACCTTGCGCCGCAGTGTGCTGCTCGGGTCGTCGGCCGATTCCAGGATCAGCCGCTTGGCCGCCCGCCACGTGGCCTCGGCCATTCCGGTGATCTCCTCGCGACCCATGATCTGCGCCTTGACGCGCTCCGCCTTCTTGATCATGGCGTCGTCGTATTGCAGGTCTTCGGCGAATTCCTCCAGGAAGCGGTTCGCCGCCAGCCGCACCTCGTGCTCAGGGTTGGAACGGATCTTCCAGGTGAACTCGACCAGCTCGCGGTAGATCCGCTCGGAAAGCAGGATGTTGACGAATTTCGGCGCCCACTGCGGTGCGTCCCGAAGCACGATGCGGTCGATCGTCTCCTGCGAGCCGAGCGCCCATTGGTGCGCGCGCTCGGCGAGCAGGTCCAGCAGCGCCTGCTGCCGGTTGTCGGCGAGCAGTTCCGCGAGCACCCGCCCGATCGGCGGACCCCACAGCGGCTCGGCGATCCGCTTGACGATGGTGTTGTCGATCACCTGCTGCACGTCTTCGTCACGCAGGACTCCGACTACGGCGCGCAGAATCGTCGAGCTCTCCTGGGCCACGCGTGCGGCGTGGCCGGGATCGGCCATCCAGCGCCCCACCCGCCAGGAGACCTGCGCGGAGTTCAGCTTCGCCGAAACCACTTCCGGCGCGAGGAAGTTCGTGCCGACGAAGGTGCCGAGGCTGGCGCCGAGCTGGTCCTTCTTGCGCCGGATGATGGCGGTGTGCGGAATGGGCAAGCCGAGCGGGTGCCGGAACAGCGCGGTCACCGCGAACCAGTCCGCCAGCGCGCCGACCATGCCCGCCTCCGAGGCCGCCCGCACGTAACCGACCCAGTCGCCACCCGCGCCGCGCGATTCGGTCCAGCGGCAGAACAGGTAGATCGCCGTCGCCAGCGCCAGCATGCCGGTGGCGAGCGCCTTCATCCGCCATAGGTCGCGACGCTTGGCCGCCTCGTCGAGCACGGCGGCGAAGCCGAGGGACGCGGCGGCAGGCGCGGCGCCTCCGGCGCGCTCGCCCCGGGCGTTCAGCACCACGGTGTTGCCGGGAGCTTTCTCCATGCCTCCCATTCTGCTGTGCCGCGGGATCCGGGCGCGCCGGCGAGTGGCTCTCGACACGCCAGGCACGCCCGACGCTGTGGTTCCCGCCGCATCCGGGCCCAAACGCGCATATCACGGCTATCCGGGACCTAAGCTGGTAGCCACCGGAGCAATTACGAACGAGGGAGCCCACGCTGTCCACCGAAGACCTTGTCGACATCGGCGAGCGACCGACGGCGGTGCGCGGCGGCCAGATGGACGGCCGCAAGCGCCGGTGGCGGCAACACAAAATCGATCGCCGCGAGGAACTCGTCGACGGCACCCTCTCCGCCGTCCGCGCGCGCGGCAGCAACGCGGGCATGGACGAGATCGCCGCGGAGATCGGCGTTTCCAAGACCGTGCTGTACCGCTACTTCTCCGACAAGAACGACTTGGTCCACGCGACCATGCAGCGGTACATCGAGACCACTCTGATGCCGCGGGTGTACGGCGCGATCAGCCTGGACGCCGACGAATACCAGCTGGTCCGCTCGGCGCTGGCCGAATACGTCGGCACCGTCGACGAGGACCCGGAGGTCTATCGCTTCATCATGGGCAACGGCGCGGCCGACCAGTCCTCGCTGGCGGAGTTCGAGAAACTCTTCGCCGAGGTGGTCTGCACCGTCATCACCGAGCGCGCCCAGGAGCGCGGCGTGCGTACCGAAGGCGCGGCGCTGGCGTCGTATGTGCTGGTCGGCGGCATCCAGCTGGCGACGCACTGGTGGTCGACGAACAAGTCGCTGTCCCGCGAGGACGTCATCGATTACCTCACCATGCTGGCCTGGAGCGCCATCGAGGGCATGGCCCGCACCGGCGGTTCGACCGCGGTGTTCAACGCGCAGCCGCACGTGCTGCCGACGCCCGAGACGCCCGCGGCGGACTGATCGCGCCGATCGCCCATGGGTGCTAGCTGGGCCGCTAGCAAAAGTTCATCAGCCCTCTCGACTTTGCCGAAACGTTGGCTAGTCTGAAGCCGAGCGGTGCGCCGAGTGCGCTGCGTCACCGCAAGCGCCGTACTCGACGGCGGTCCGCGCGGGACGTAAGCCGGTCACGCGAGCTACCGCCCGCGCGTCCGTCGCTCCGACCGCGGCACCAACGGAGGTACCTCGATGGCGAAGCAAGTACCGACCTCTCGGCTTGCTCGTGGCACCAAGCTGGGCGCGGTGGCGGCGAGTTCGGTGCTTCGCACACAGCGGACGCGGCTGACCATGCGGGGCAGATCCGAGGCCGTCCGGGCGAAAATGGCCGAGGAATCCATGATTCGCACCACCGAGCAGGTGGTCATGGTGCTGGGCACCATGAAGGGCGTAGCAATGAAGCTCGGGCAGATGATGTCGGTGCTCGACCTGGATCTGGTGCCCGAGAACCACCGGGAACGCTTCCAGAAACGCCTGGCCGTGCTGCGCAACGCGGCGCCGACCGTCTCCTTCGCGGCCATGCGCGCGGTGATCGAAGAGGATTTCGGCAAGCCGCTCGACGCGGTGTTCGCCGAGTTCGACGCAGAGCCGGTGGCCGCGGCCTCGATCGGCCAGGTGTACCGGGCGCGCCTGCACGACGGCCGCCAGGTCGCGGTGAAGGTGCAGTATCCGGGCATCGACACGGCGGTGCGTGCGGACCTGAAGAACCTCGCGATGTTCCGGCGCGTGCTGCAATCCGCGATGCCGTGGGTGACGCCCGCGGTGCTGGACGAGCTGCGGCTGAACATGGAGGCCGAACTCGACTACCGTGCCGAGGCCGCGACCCAGCTGCAGATCGCCGAGCTCTACACCGAGCATCCGTTCATCATCGTGCCGCGGTCGCTGCCGGAGTTCAGCACCACTCGGGTGCTGGTCACCGAGTATGTGGAGGGCAAAGGCTTCGAGGAGATCCGGCAACTGCCCGAGGCCGACCGCAATCGGATCGGCGAGATCATCTACCGGTTCTACGTCGGTTCGCTGTTCACCTTCAACGAGTTCTGCGGCGACCCGCACCCGGGCAACGTGCTGTTGGCCGAAGACGACCGGGTCGGCTTCCTCGATTTCGGGTTGTTCAACCGAATGGATCCCGAGCATGTGCGGTTCGAGCTGATCTGCCTGCGCGCCGCCGCCGAGGACCGCGCCGAAGAGCTGCGGGAGTTGATGATCCAGCGCGGCGTGATCGATTCGCCGCAGGAGATCGGCGCCGATGAGTGCCTGGAATACGTGCTGGCCGCCTCGGAATGGTGTCTGGTCGACGAGGAACTGACCATCACCCCCGAGCTGGCCAGCGGCGCCTTCCTGCTCGCGGTCGACCCGAGGGCCAGCGAGTTCACCGGGATGAAGCAGCAGAATCTGCCGCCGGAGCACCTGTTCTCGCGCCGCGCCGACTTCCTCACCTTCGGCATGCTCGGTCAGCTCGGTTGCACCGCGAATTGGCACCGGGTGGCCCGCGAATGGCTGTACGACGAACCACCGGTCACCGAACTCGGCCGCGCGCACCACGCCTGGCTCGCCGACCATCCGCCCGCCGCGCCGAAGCGGCCGCGGGCGCGGAAGAAGACCACGCAGTAGCCGCCGACCGGCGACTCGATCCAGAACGGAAGACCATGGCAGACACACGGGAATTCGACCTAGTCCTCTTCGGCGCGACCGGCTTCGTCGGCAAGCTGACCGCGGAATACCTCGCCGGTGCCGCACCGGAATCCGCGCGCGTCGCGCTGGCCGGGCGGTCGCTGGACAAGCTGACCGCCGTACGCGAGGGACTCGGGCCGAAAGCCGCCGGTTGGGGCCTGGTGGTCGCCGATTCGACCGACCAGGCCGCGCTGGACGAGCTGGCCGCGCGAACCAAGGTGGTCGTCACCACCGTCGGGCCGTACCTGCGCTACGGGATGCCGCTGGTGGCGGCGTGCGCCAAGGCCGGAACCCACTACGCCGACCTCACCGGTGAGCCGCTGTTCATTCGCGACGCCATCGACGCCTATCACGACCAGGCCGCCGCGACCGGCGCGAAGATCGTGAATTCCTGCGGCTACGACTCGATTCCGTCCGACATCAACGTGTACCAGCTCTACCGCCGCTCGGTCGAGGACAACACCGGCGAGCTGGTCGACACCACGACCGTCGCCTGGCTCAAGGGCGGCGCCAGCGGCGGCACCATCGATTCAGGGCGCGCCATGATGGAGGCGATCGCCGCCGACCCGGCCAAGGGCAAGGTGCTGTCCCACCCGTATTCGCTGAGCCCGGACAAGTCGCGGGATCCCGACGTCGGCCGCCAATCCGATCAGGCGCTGTCCCGGGCGAGCGCGATCGACCCGAGCCTGGACGGCTGGGTGAGCACGTTCGTCATGGCCGCGCACAACACGAAGGTCGTGCGCCGCACCAACGGGCTGCTCGGCTGGGTGTACGGCAAGAACTTCCGCTACCGCGAGGTGATGAACGCGGGCAAATCACGGATGGCGCCGCTCGTCGCCGCGGGTATGGCGGGCGGCATCGTGGCGGGGATGACTGTGGGTGCGCTGCTGTCGCGGTCCTCCGCGGGTCGCAAAGTGCTCGACCGGGTGCTGCCCGAGCCGGGTACCGGACCGAGCGAAGAAGCCCGTACCAGCGGCTGGTTCACCATGAAGACGTTCGCGCACACCACGTCCGGCACGAAATACGTGGCTACCTTCTCGGGCACCGGCGACCCCGGATACCAGGCCACCGCGGTGCTGCTCGGCGAGAGCGGCCTGTGCCTGGCGTTCGACACCGACGAGCAACCCGACCTCGCCGGCATTCTCACACCTGCCGCCGCGATGGGCGACGCCCTCACCGATCGGCTGCGTGCGGCGGGCATGACCATCACAGTCGACCGCGCCTGAGCCACACTTCCGGTGAATCTCGCTCGCAAGACCATGAACGCCCCGGCCCTGGCCGCGGTGTACGAACGGGCCTGGCGGCCAACGGTGTTCTATCTCGCCAGCGGCCGCACCACCGCGGCGGACCGGCGCGACGCGGTTGCCACCCTGCGCCTACGCGGCGCACAGAAGGTGCTCGACATTGCCTGTGGGCCGGGCAATTTCACCAAGTATCTGAGCGAAGCGCTGTCCGGTGACGGCTACGCGGTCGGCGTGGACTATTCCGCGCCGATGTTGGCGCGCGCCGTCGCCGACAACGCCGGACCTCGCGTGGGCTATCTGCGCGGCGACGCGCGCACCCTCCCGTTCGCCGACGGAACATTCGACGCCGTCTGTTGTTTCGGCGCGCTCTACCTCATTCCGGACCCGCTCACCGCCACCCGGGAAATGATCCGGGTCCTCGCGCCCGGCGGACGAATCGCCATCACCACCAGCCACCGCGGCGACAATCCCATCGGCGATATGAGCCGCGTGGTCGGCAGTTGGAGCGGTCTGCGCGTCTTCGACACCAAGACCTTTCCCGCCCTCTTCGCCGAAAACGGCCTCGTGGAGATCGACCAGCACATCCACCGCATGCTGCAGTACGTCAGCGCGACGAAGCCCGCATAGTCTCGGCATGTTCAGTTCGTGGTGACGGACCGGACGAGGAACTCGAGCTTGTCCACGGTCTGGTCGAGCGCGCGGGTGCTGCGTTCGACCCGGCACATCGCCACGGTGCCCTCCACCGCGGCGACGATCAGCGTGGCGGTCTGCTGGGCATCGACGTCATCGGCGCCGTGGTCGCGCAGCGATCGCGCCAGCAGCGTGGTCCAGTTCTCGAACGCGGCGGCGGCTCGCTGCGGTCGGTCGTCGTCGACGGGATCTTCGATGGCGACCGCCAGAACCGGACAGCCTGCCCGGAAATCACTGTCGAGCAGCACTTTTCGCCATATGTCCGTGAACGAACGCAGAGCGGCGACCGGCCCGGCCGCAAGTCCGTCGGCGAGCTTGCGAACGGTAAGCGTCTCGGCGAACCGCACGGCTTCGGCGGCCAGCTGGGATTTGCCACCCGGAAAGTAGTGGTAGGTGGAGCCCAGTGGCGCCTGGGCGTGCTTGGCCAGTTCCCGCACGCTCGTCGCGCGCTGGCCTGGTGCCGGATCGATGAGGTGCCCGAAGGCGCCTTCGGCAGCGCCGAGGATGATCTGCCGCGGTTCCGCGTCGACGTCACCGTGCCGGAGGGCGCGTTGTCCGATCGCCGCAAGGAGGGCCTGATCGAGGAGGTGACCGCGGACGTCCTCGCCGCGGCCGGACTCGACGCCACCGAAGGATTGCGGGTCTGGGTGCTCATCCACGAGCAACGCGAAGGCACATGGGGCGCGGCCGGAAACGTGGTCCGCTTCGCCGAGCTGGCCGTCTTGGCCAAGGGTCAGCGCGCGGATGCGTGAACCGCACTTCATCCGGGCCGGGCGACTCGAATGGCGGGAACGCCCGGATCCCAGTTCGCAAACGCCTTCGGCGTCAGGGTGCGGGCGGCGCGGTACCGAGATCGACCATGCGGTGGAGGATGGCGGGCGCGAGCGCCAGTTCGAATTCTGTTCCGCTGCTTTCGAAGACGAAGGCGAGGTAGTTGTCGCGGTGTAGCGGAGCCAGCCGGACCGAGCAGTGCTCCCCCACGATCACCCAGCCGCCGATGGTCAACTGATCGGACATCGCAACTCCCACCCTTCGACGCTTCCGATAACTGGACTATGCCAGTTGCGGACGAGGGGTGTCAACGGCGGGAATCGGCCGCTGAGCTGGTGGAATACTCCTGCTGGATGACCCAGTGGCCGGGCGGGTGGACGGCCGTGCGGAACTCGAGGGCCCGGCCGTCGGCGTCGCGACAGGTGCGGTGGACGACCAGCACCGCGGCTGGCGACGGCAGCGCCAGATAACCGCGCTCGTCGGCAGTGGCCAGGCGGGCGCCGATGCGCTCGCGCACGACCGCGGGACCGCGTCCGATGACGGATTCCAGGTAGCGCAGGGCTCCGCCGGGCAGGCGTTCGAGGGTGAGCAATCGAGTGGCGGAATCGGCGAACTCGACGGGATACCAAGAGGTTATCAACGTTGTGGAGCCAGATGGACTGATGCTCAACGCTTTTCGTATCACGGCACGTGCACGGGGCAGGCCGATCGCCTCCGCGACCTCGCGCGGCGCCGCGACCACCGCCGCTTCGAGCACCGTCACCGAGTCGTCCTCGGCGAACGGCGGTCCGTATCGTGGCGCGTTCTCCCGCATCAGGGCGGACCGATCGGTCACGTAAGTGCCCGACCCGCGGCGAGAGTGGACGATTCCCTGCTGGCGCAACGTGTTCAGCGCCTTCGCCGCGGTGGGCCGGGCGACCTTCCATTGGGCGGCGAGTTCCCGCTCGGAGGGCACCTCGGCGCCCGGAGCCAGCTCACCGCGCTCGATGAGCTCGCGCAGATATGCCGAGATCTGCAGGTATTTCGGGAGCATGTCGTAGATTTCGGCCATCATTCGCCTCCCCTGCCCCGCGGACCATTGGCCAGTTTAACAACGGGCGCGTCCGATATCGGGGAGCGCGCACCGAGGCGATCCGCGCCACGACACCGGCCGGTAAAGTGCGAATCCAGTACAGCGCGGTACGGACAGGACCGAGCGGAAGGGGGCTTCCTGATGGCAGTACCCGATACCGGCCAGGGGACGGCACGAAAGCTGTACGCGGCGGCTATCGGCGAGGGCGGGGGCGAACCATTCGAGCTGGACACCGCGGTCGCCGAGAATCTCGCCGCCGCATGCGACAAGCTGGTCGACGATCTGCGTCGCGCCATGGACGACGGGCAACTCGTCACGGACGTGACGGGCTTCCCGGACCTGCCGACCGGACACGCCCTCACCCGCGGCTTCGCCGACAAAGGCAGGCAATACCTGGACACCCTGGCGGCGTTCCAGGAAACAGCGCTGCTGTTCAAAGCCGCGTATTTGGCGGCGGCCAACCGGCTGGCCGACGCCGAGGCGGCGAATCAGGCCGCGCTGCGTTTGATCACCGAGTACCTGGAGCCCCGGTGAACACGCGCCGGTGCACCGGGACCGACTGAGGGGGACGATCATGGCAGACTCCGCGGCACGCGCGGCCGCCGATGGCATCCGGCAGCAGCTGTCCGAATTCTCCGGCGGTGCAGCGGATCCCGCCTACGCACCGGATCGGGAACTGTTCGGCGCCTATACCCACCAGCAGATCTGGGATCGGGTGCACGAAGCGCTCGACCCGGCGGCGCTCGGCCGGACGGCCGCGGCATGGCAGGCCAACGCCACGGTGGTTGCCGAGGCGTTCCAAGCCTTTTCCGATGCCACCAACCGTGAGTTCGCGCATTGGACCGGCCGTGCCGCCGACGCGGCGGTGACCGCGACCAGGCAGTTCGTCCGCGCGGGTGGGGAGGCGCACGATGTGTGCCGGGCAGTCGCACGGCTGATGGAGTTGAATAGCGATGCCGCGCAAACGGTCCGGGGTGCGATCACGCCGCCCCAGCGGTACGAGCCGCTGGCCGACCCGGCCGCCGAAGCGGTTTACGGTGGAAAACGTAGGATGGAACACGATAGTGCGGCGGCAGACATCGAGGCGGATGTCCGGGACACGATGACCTACGTCTACACCCCCACCATGCCCGCCAGCGGCGACCGCGTTCCCCAGTTCCCTCGGCCGCAGGAGCCTTCGGCCGCAAGCAACCCCACCCCCGCTGATCCCAGCACCGTCCGCGGAGGCGGCGCGCGGTGAAATGGGTGCTCACCCCGGACGAATTCACGCATGTCTGGACGAACGAAACAAGCCTGGACCGTAGGCCTTACCCGGTCAACATGGTTCCCGCGGCCACCGTGCGTACCGAATCCGAGTATCGCGCACTGCGCTTGCCGCAGCGTTTCGCCCGCCAGGCCGACCCCGACCTGGCCGCCGCGCTGATGTTGTGTGCGCGCAACGACGCGACCACCATCACCGTCTCCGGCGAACGCGGCGCCCTCCCGCGCGATGGGGACGCCGCGCAGGTCGAACGGATTCTCGCCTTCGCCGCGGTGGTGCACAACCACGCGGGCATCCTGGTGGCAACGCCGGACAAGGTGACCGTGCTGATGTGCCATGCCCGCGCCGTGGGCGAACGCCTGGTGCAGATCATCGGCTCCGCGCGGGCGGGCAGGCTCGCCCCGATGCGCGAGCCGCAAGACGCGGTGCTCAGCCCTGATCGCACTGAGCCATTCGTCACCAACGGTCACCGCGGCGCGGCGCGATTCCGCCAGACGCTGCGCAAACCGGTCGACGGACGCGGCTTCATCACCGTGACGGTGCAGCCGGACAACCCCATGTCCCCGCCCACCCGCCACCGCACCTGGCTGGACTTCACCGGCGACGGCCGCTACCTGCTCACCACCGCGCACGACCTCATCCTCACGCCGGTGTCGGATGACGAGTTCGCCGCTCAGTTGCTGCGCTTGGCGCACGTCTGAAAGGGGACAGCCGGACGCTGTCGTGTTGCCGTGGGCGCTCGTCGACGGCCGAGCTCCGGCGCTCGCTTCTGGCCTGATCGGCTGCGACGGCGTGGTTAGCTGTAGGTCATGGCCAAGCAGTGGACGGTGGCGGCTACCGAGGCCCTGAAAGCCGATGGATTGCGGATCGCCGAGCTCGACACGTCAGCGCGGCCGGGATTCACCGGCGACAAGAAGGCGGGCCTCGAGTTACTCGCGGAACGAAGCGGGATTCTGTCGGATCTCCAGGAGAAGCTGTACGCGAACGGCCGCTCCGGAGACAAGCGCAGCGTGCTGCTGGTGTTGCAGGGGATGGACACCGCGGGCAAGGGCGGCATCGTCCGGCACGTCATCGGCTCGGTCGACCCCCAGGGCGTCGACCACACCGCGTTCGGCGTGCCGACTCGAGAGGAGCTGCGCCATCACTATCTGTGGCGCATCCGCAAGGCGCTGCCACGCGGCGGCCAGCTCGGCGTATTCGATCGCTCGCACTACGAGGACGTGCTGGTGGTGCGGGTGCACAACCTGGTGCCACCCACGGAATGGGAGCCGCGATACGACGAGATCAACGCGTTCGAGCGTGAACTGGTGGAAGAGGGCACCACGCTGGTGAAAGTCGCGATGTTCGTCTCGCTCGACGAACAGAAGAAGAGGCTCGCCGAGCGCTTGGAGCGCCCGGACAAATACTGGAAGTTCAATCCCGCCGACATCGACGAGCGTGCGCATTGGCCCGCCTACGAACAGGCATACCAGGCGATGCTGGACCGCACGTCCACCGAGTACGCGCCGTGGTACGTGCTGCCCGCCGATCGCAAATGGTTCTCCCGCGTCGCGGTCACCGAACTGCTCATCGACGCGCTGGAGCGGCTGGAGCTCGACTGGCCCGCACCGCAATTCGACGTCGAGGAGCAGAAGCGGCGGCTCGCGCCGGCGTAGTGCCCGCTCAGGAGACCAGCGGCCGTACCAGCTCGGACACGAAGCGCAGGAACGCGGCGGGGTCCGGATCGTCGGCGGTGGTCTGCACGACGACGGTGTCCGCACCCGCCTCAGCCAGACGGATGACGGCTTCGGCGACCGCGTGCGCGTCACCTGCGACGCCCGCACCGGGTGCGTGCGCTGGAGTGCGTTCGGCGGCGAGGCGGGCCTCGGCGTCCGGGCCGGTGACCGCGAGCAGATTCGCCACGATGTGGTGGCGGTCGGTCCGGCCCGCGGCGGCACGACCCTCATCGATCAGCTTGCGGGCAGCACGGACGCCGTCGGAGTCGGTGATCGAATCGAGCAGCGTGCCGTCGGCGTGCTCGCCGCACAGCCGGATCGAGCGCGGACCGCGGGCGCCCGCGTATACCTTCGGCGGCGCCGCGGGGGGCCAGTCCAGTGCCACATTGTCGAGGTGCACGTAGCGGCCCGACGTGGTGACCCGCTCACCGGCGAGCAGCGCACGCAGCGCGCCGAGATGCTCGCTGAGCAAGGTCACCGGCGACTCGACGCGCGCGCCGACTTGCTCCATCCAGGTCTGCACACCATGTCCGATACCGAGGATCAGCCGGTCGGGGAACAGTCGGCAGAGCGTCGCCGCCTCCATCGCGGTGAGTGCGACGTTGCGCAACGGCACGGGCAGCAGCCCGATGCCGACCCGCACCCGCTCGGTCCACGCGAGCGCCGCCGCGGCAGTGGCGATTCCGCTCTCCAGGAAGCAGTCCTCCCACAGCCACAGCTCCTCCAGCCCAGTCGCCTCGGCGACACGGACCGCCTCGCGGAGCGACTCAGGCGGATTTTGCGGACGGAACACAGCACCGAGAACAGTCACCCCGACATTCCTACCCGCCGCGGCCGGTCGGCGAAGGCATATGTCGCATAACGCGGCAACAGTGCCGAGCACCGATGTCAATCCCCTGGATATAAACGATTTTTGAGAATTTTCGGTGCTGCGGCCGGTCACCACGGGCAGTTAGGCTCAGGCAACGGGTTGCCGAGCCACACCAAGGTGGTGTCGGTGGCCAGGACAAGGAGTGGGGACATGGCATCGACAGAGCCGATCGGGCCGCTAGCGGGCCGTACCGCGATCATCACCGGGGCCAGCCGTGGCATCGGCCGTGCCGTCGCTATCCGGCTGGGCGCGGCCGGCGCGAACGTCGCCATGATCGCCCGAACCCAGGAGCCGCACCCCAAGTTCATCGGCACCATCCATACCGCTGCGGCCGAAGCGGAGGCCGCAGGCGGTGATGTGCTGCCGATCGTCGCCGACGTGCGCGACGACGTGTCCATGGCCGACGCGGTCCAGCAGACCGTTGAGCGTTTCGGCGGCATCGACTTCGTGATCAACAACGCCGCCGTGATCGCACCCGATCGGACCGAGCAGGTGAGCATGCGGCAATACGATTGGATGCACGACACCAATCTCCGGGGAACGCTGCTGCTGACCAAGCTCTCTCTGCCGGAGTTGCGGCGATCCGCACAGCAGGGGCGCTACCCGCACGTCCTGAACATCTCGCCCCCGATCAACCTCAGCCCGAAGTGGCTCGGCCGCCATCTGGAATACGCCGTCATCAAGTACGGGATCAGCATGGCCACCATCGGCCTCGCGCATGAGTACGCCCGGTACGGCATCGCGGTGAACTCCCTGTGGCCGCGCACCACCATCGACACCGCCGCGATCCGCAACGTACTCGGCGGTGAGGAATCAGTCGCCGCCTCCCGCTCCCCGTTCGTCGTCGCCGAAGCCGCCGTTCACCTCCTCGGGCAGGGCGCCGAGCCCGGGCACAGCGGACAACTCCTCCTGGACGAAGATGTGCTCACCGCCAACGGAGTCACCGACCTGGACCCGTACCGCGCTGTCCCCGGCGACGGCGAACTCGACTTGGACTTGTTCATCGACGCGTGAACCACCTGGGCGAGGGGTTCGCATTGTCGTCAGAGTCGAATGGGGGGTTTGGCGACCGCATCGAGGTCGCCGGGGGGACGTCGCGGCCGGTCGCGTGCCGCGAACGCTCGTTCATCGCCGATGACTCCTCTGATCTCGAGTTGTTGCGGGCGCATGTGACTGGGCAGCGGCAGGCGTTCGCCGAGCTGCTGCGCAGGCATAACGATCATTTGTGGCAGACGGCGTTTGCGCACCTCCTATACCCGGGAGGACGCGGCGGATTCGTTGCAGGATGCGTTGTTGTCGGCGCATCGCACGGCCGGATCGTTTCGCGGCGAGGCGGAGGTCCGCAGCTGGCTGCACGCGATCGTGGTGAACGCCTGCTTGGATCGGATCCGGCGCAACAAGTCCCGCCACGCGGTGTCGCTGTCGGCTGAGACCATGCCCGAACACAGGGATGAGCGCGATGCGATCGCCGAGCTGGAGATGTCGATGGTGATCGATCGCGCCCTGTTCACGCTGCCGCCGGAGCAGCGCACCGCGTTGGTCGCGGTGGATGTGGAGGGGTATAGCGTGGCTGAGGCGGCCGCGTTACTGGGTGTGGCGGAGGGGACGATCAAGAGCCGGTGCGCGCGGGCACGGCAGCGGTTGCAACAGCGGTTGGATTTTCTGCGTGATCCGGGGAACCGGAGCTAGCCCGGATGCGTCAGTAATAGTGAGGAACGGCGAAACGATGTAGAGGCGGCCCCGGGTTTGTGCGGGGCCCTGTGATGTCAGAGGCCGATAGCGGAGGTGTGATGGCGACCGGGGTACCGCGGCCTGCGCTCACGGCCGAGTTGCTCGCCGACCTGCACGCCGACAATCTGACTCCAGAGCAGTGTGAGCAGTTGCGGCCGGTGGTCGCACGCGACGCGGAAGCGCTGCGTTTCCTTCGGTCCCTGGACGAGGTCAGCGCCGAGCTCCGTGCTCTGGGCCGGGACGACCGCATCATCCACGCCATGCCCGCCGACGTCACCGCGCGGCTAACCCGGTTCCTCGATGAATTGGACCCATGCGAGGACTCCACCCCGCAGGACGCCGCGATCCATCCCGTGCCCACCTTGTCACCGTCCGCATCGAGCGACGAATCCGAGCTACCGCCAATCGGTTCCGAAGCCACGCCGGTCACACTCGCCGAGCACCGCCGCCGACGCAGGCAGGTGCGCTGGTTGGCAGCGGCAGCCGCGGCGACCCTCGCGCTCGCCGCCGTGGGCGGGGTTGCCTCCACCCTGCTCAGCAGTGAGAGTCCCACGCCCACCGCCCAACCCACCTCCGGAAACGACCAGGTCGGCGACGATCTCACCGCTACGATCGCCCTGTCCGCACTCGGCCGCCACACCGTCACCGGCTCCCTCGCCAACCCAGCCGCCTTGGCCCGCTGCGTGCAAGCCAACGGACTGGACCGCATCGTTCTCGGCTCAACCGACTTCATGTTCCACGGCGGCAACGCCGTGCTCATCCTGCTCAGCGGCCCGCGTCCGCCCACCATCACCGCCTTGGTGGTCGGAACTGGTTGCGATGCAGGCGATCCGCAACGCAGAGCGATCCAGGACATCGGCTGACACCGCCAAATCGGCCACAGTGACCCGAAAACGCAGGTGCCAGGCATGTGCCGGACGATGACTGTAGGTCAGCCTGCATTGCCGGGGCCTGATCGTGTTGCGCTATCGTCCTGACCCAAACCAGAAGGACGGTAGGAGATCCGGTGGGCGAGACAGCGGATGCAGGCATCCGGTGGCGCAACCTCGGAGTCTCGCCAGGGCCGATGGCACACGGCCGCCGAGGAGTGAGCGCGTATGCAGAGTCCCGAATCGAACTTTGCCCGCCTACTACGTAGGTGGCGGATAGAACACGGTTGGACATTGAAGACGGCGGCGAAGCGCAGCAACGTATCGTCGCAGGCACTGTGGTTGCTGGAGAGTCGAAACCACGTGCCGACCCCGTCCACCCTTTCATCCGTCCTGGACGGTCTGTGGGTACACCCGTGGCGTCGGCCCGCATTCCTGTCTCAGACGCCTCAGCAGCAGTTGCTCAACCAGCTGCGCTGGAACCTGCCGAAAACTGTGCCGCCGAGCGACCAGGTCGGCCTGGATCAGCTAGGCGATCCGGCCTGCTATCACGATCCTGGCTTCGACCTAAGTGGGACATCCTGATCTTGCAGTCCACGGCGCACATGGATCAGAGCATCGGCCTACCTACAGCCGAGGAGTGATCCCCCTTGTAGGGCAGACGATTTCACCGGTCGCGCGATTCTCCGGCTGCGTTCTTGCCCGTAGCCAGTGCCGCCGCGCTGCACCTGCGGAGCCGGCTCCGGTGGCTCCCGCACCGCCGCTGACGGTGGTTGCGCTTGCCCGAGTCCGAGTCCGAGAGCCCGCCGGGCTGTACGTCGGCACCTCGGCCGATCAACTTCATCGCACGATCGACACCCCGGACGCCGACTTATCGGAAGTCCTTCGCGAATCAATCCGCAGCACAGCTGAGGAACTCGTCCTTGCAGCGCTGGGCAGGGCAATACCAGCCGCGGTCGAAACGGCATGACGACAAGGCAATCGCAGTGATTCGCCTCTAAGCTATGGCGGCCCGGCGAACCCCTGCTCAGGGCAGCTGCTGGGCGAAACGGGAGCCGGGCTGATGTCGCGGCCAGCTGGTGTCCCCGACCTGTCCGGTGTGCACGAATTCGCCCCAATACCGGCGGGTCCGGACGCCGAGCGCGTCGATCTCCGCCGGACCGAGGGGGGCGAGCATTGGCGAGGTGGCCCAGGCCGAGCCACTTCCATACAGCAGCGGCAGGTCAATGCAGTGGCAGGCACCGTACGGGTTCGCCGGATGCAGTTGTGCTACGCGATAGCAGTAGACGGTCGCGCCGGCGTCGGCCAGCTCGTCGGCGAAGCGGAACAGGCCGTCCTCGAAGGCCTTTCGCCCGATCAGCCGCTCCACCGCGCGGGTCGTCCGTTCGCCGACCAGCGGCAGTCGCTCGACCTTGCCGAACACCGGATGCGGGCCGCCGTAGAACGCCCGCGCCTCCTCGGCTGTGCAGCCGAGCACCACTCGCAGGTCGGCGGCCGCGTCGTGCACCGCCTGTCGCCAGGTGGGCTCGTCGGGCAGCGGATCGGCGTCGGCCACCGGCAGGAAGGGCGGCGCCGAGTTCAACGCACCCGGCCCCGCGATCCGGCGGACCACACGCCCCTGGGCGGCAAGGAGTTCGGACACCGGAGCGGTGAACGGATCGGCGTCGAGTTCGTCGAGGAACATCGCCCCCACTCGTTCGGCACGCCCGTGGCTGTGGAATCCGATGCCGAACGGTGCGCTCTGCACCATGGCCTGCGCGAACAGCGTGCTCGCCTCCGCGATGCCCAGCAGAGCGACGACCGACTGCGCGCCCGCCGACTGCCCCGAGACGGTGACGCGCTCTGGATCGCCGCCGAACTCGGCGATGTGCTCACGCACCCACCGCAGAGCCGCTATCTGGTCACACAAACCGAGATTGCCCGCCGAAATACCCGGCGCGCGTAGGTATCCGAGAGCGCCGAGCCGGTAGTTCACCGACACCACGACGATGCGGGTCTCCCGCACGAGCTGGTCGGCGTCGTACAGATTCCACTGTCCGCTGCCCGCGAGATACGCGCCGCCGTGCAACCACACCAGCACTGGACAACCGCCGGGTTCGACGCCCTCCGGAGTCGTGACGGTCAGCGCCGAACAATCCTCCGATTGATCCAGCGGGACCGCCCGTCCCATCACGCGTTCGAGCCGCCCCGGCAGCTGCGGTGCAATCGCGTACCGCCGGGTCGCGTCGTACACCCCGTCGTGTGGTGCGACCGGCTCCGGCGCACCGAATCGCTCCGCACGCGCGTACGGGATCCCGCGAAACACCGATACCCCGCCGAGGGCTTCGCCTCGCCAGCGCCCCGAGGGTGCGACCACGTTGTCCATGCCACTCTCGCCTTCTATCGCAAGTCGACTTGCGATATGACCACGCTAAGCAGCGAGACCACACAACGCAAGACGACTTGCGATAATTGGCGGCATGGGCGAACCTTCGGCACAGATCCGCGGCGCGCGGCTCCGCAAGGCCGTGCTCGACGCGACGCTTGCCCGCATCGAGTCGGTCGGCATCGGCAGCGTGCGGGTCGCCGACGTGGCCGCGGACGCGGGCGTGCACGAGACGTCGATCTACCGGCGCTGGAAAACGGTGCCCAGGCTGCTGCTGGACGCACTGCTGTCCCGGGTGGCCGAGGAAATCCCCCTGCCGGACACCGGGTCGCTGCGCGGCGATCTGGAGCGGTTCATGACCGATCTCATCCGCTTCGCGGAAACGCCATCGGGCATGGCCCTGATTCGCGGCACGGTGATCGGCGACGCCGACCCGGACGTCGACGCCGCGCGCCGCGAATTCTGGCTGCGGCGGTTGTCGGCGTCGGAGGAGATCATCCGGCGTGGCATCGCCCGCGGTGAGGTGGCGTCGACGGTGGACCCTCGGCTGACCATGCTCACCCTGGGTGGTCTGGTCCATCTGCACGTCACGCAACTCGGCGAGGCGCTGCCGCCCGAACTCGCGCGCGACGCCATCGCTCTCGTCCTCGGCGGAATCACACCGCGCTGAAACGCCGTGCTGCACAGGCCAGCCCGGAAACGCCCACCGAAGCCTGGGCTCGATTTCAACCTTTGGCGCGAAGCCGTGGCCCGGCGGGCTCGGCTGCTCGTCGGTTGCCAGCGGTTGCGATGTGCACGTCGTAGCGGGCGCTGGTTACGGTGTACGGCCGGCGCGTTCGCCGTACGGCCCCACCAGAATTGGTGGCACAGCAACAGGGTTGGTGGCATAGCGAGCGGGTAACTTCCTGCTCGATCGATATCGCCTACGTCGATCGAGAAAGAAAGGGTATTTGGGAATGAAACGCTTTGGGATGATTGCCGTCACCATCGGCGCAGCGCTGTTTGCGACCGGGTTCGGCACGGCTACCGCGTCCGCGGGACCGATTCCGCTCGAGCAGCCGACCGATACCACCGACACCCGATCACCAGCCCAGCCGGTCGGCGCGCTGGAATCGCTGAGCTCCTCGGCGGGGCGCACCTTCGGCTGCATCATCAATCCACACGCCACCCCCTGCTGGATGCGCTGAGCGCCTCCGCAGGAGCGCGTTCGGCCGCGTGATCAATCGGGGCGATCGTCTCCATGGCGGGACGAAGCAGCGGCGTAATGATGCCCCGGCCAGGCCGGAATTCGCCGGTACGGCCGGGGCATTCGGCATCCTGTGGTCAGAATCTCACTCGCCGCCCGACACCTGGCCACCGTCCGCATTGCCACCCATAGCCAATGGCTACGAAGCGAACCGTGTGCTGACGTGGTGGATGCCCGGCTCGGTGCGGCCGCGTCGACGGTGGAGCCCCGGCTGACCATGCTCACCCCCGGCGGACCGGTCCATCACACAACTCGGCCAGGCGCTGCCCCGACCTGGCGCGGGAAGCCGTCGATCTCGTCCGGGACGGAATCACACCACAATGAACGCAGCGCCGCACGAGCCGTATTTCGGAATCTCTCAGGCAAGCGGACGATGATGGCGGCTGTAGCCCGGCCACCAGCAGACGTGGTCGGCGCAACTACGATCGTGGCGGCAGGAACGGAACGTCCGTCGAGCGAAAGGCGTGGTGAGCGCACGGTGAGCAAAAACCAGGGTGGGAAGTCGAACCCGCTGCTGGCGGCGGAACGCGCCGACCGCAACCGTCAGATCTTGATCCAGGTGGTCGTCGGGGCCGTGCTGGTCGGGCTGATCGCGGCGATCGGCATCGGCATCGCGGTCAAGCAGTCCCGTAAGAACGATCCCGGCCCTGCCCCGTCGATCGCCGCGACCGGGAACCTGAACTCCGGCGGCGTTCCCGGCTCGATCACCGACAACGGCGCCGTCCGGCTCGGCAAGCCGGACGCGAAGGTCACCGTTCGCGTCGTGGCGGACCTGCAGTGCCCCGCGTGCAAGGCCTTCGAGGCGGCCAACGGCCAGGTCCTGGAAGACGCCGTGAACAACGGCACCGCGGTCGTCGAGTACAACGTGATCGCGTTCCTGGACAAGGCGTCCACCACGCGGTACTCGACGCGCGCGGCGAACGCCTCCTACTGCGTCGCCCAAGCCGACCCGACGAAGTACCAGGACTGGCTGAAGACGATGTTCGCCCAGCAGCCGCCGGAGGGCGGCGCGGGCCTGACCGACGACCAGTTGGTCCAGATCGCCAAGAGCGCGGGATACACCGACGACGCGGTCGCCCAGTGCATCACCGAGCACACCTACGACAAGTACATTCAGGCCCGCACCAAGGACGTGCTGGACAGCGGCATCCAGTCGACCCCGTCGGTCTTCGTCAACGACAAGCAGATCCAGACGGCCAAGGAGCTCATGACCCCTGGCGGCCTTGCGCCCGTGATCGCCGCCGCGGCCCAGTGATCACCGCGGGGCCGCGGGCCGCGTGGGTCCTGCTGATCGGCGGACTCGCCGGCTGGTTGGCTTCGGTGGCGCTGACCGTGGAACGGTTCAAGCTGTTGACCGATCCCGGCTACACCCCAACGTGCAGCATCAACCCGATTCTGTCCTGCGGGTCGGTCATGGTGACCGACCAAGCCGCGGCGTTCGGGTTCCCGAACCCGCTGATCGGCGTCGTCAGCTTCTCCGTCGTGGTCACCCTCGGCGTCCTGTCGGTGGCCGGGCTGGGGTTCCCGCGCTGGATCTGGGGCGGGTTGTGGCTCGGCACCGTGTTCGGTGTCGGCTTCGTCTGCTGGCTGATCTTCGAAAGCCTCTACCGGATCAACGCGCTGTGCCCCTACTGCATGGTGGTCTGGGCGATCATCACGCCACTGCTCGCGGTGAGCATCGACCAGTTGTGGGGTCGCTCCGGCGGCCCGCTGGGGATACTCGCCGAGTGGCGCTGGACCCTGGTCGTGGTGTTCTTCGCGGTGGTGCTGCTGCTGGTGTTCCTGCGCTTCCAGGACTACTGGCTGTCGCTGGTCTGATCCGGCGCGATCAGTTCGGCGGACCCGCGGTCAGCACCACTGGAACCGTGCGATCCCCGGCCGCGCCGGTGACGCCCAATCGGACGGTGTCGTTCGGTTTGCGGGTGTTCAGCGCGGCACGCAGGGATTGGACGCTAGTGACGGCGCGATCGTCGACCGAGGTGATCACGTCGCCCGCGCTCAGCCCCGCGGCGTGCGCGGGCATACCGTAGATCGCCACGTCCACCCGGGCGCCCGTGCCGGTGGGCAGCGCGTTGGAGATGAGCACACCGAGGGTGGCCGTCGGGCCGATGTGCACCGTGTCGGTCGGCGTGCCGGATCGAATCTGCTCGACCACCTGCATCGCCGCGTCGATCGGCACCGCGTAACCGTTGGGTGAGCGGTCCTCGGCATGCTCCGGGTCTCCCGACGCCGCCGCGATGACGCCGACCACGGAGGCGTTCCGGTCGACCAAGGCACCGCCGGACTGCCCGGAAGTGACTTCCGCCGCGACCTCCAGCATGCCGCTGAGCGCCTTGCGCGACAGATCGGCGACGTTGACCGCCACGATCTCGCTGTCCAGGTCGGTGAGCGGGCCGTGCACCGCGGACGGTGGGCCGCCGGTCCCACCCGCATTGCCGATCGCCAGAACCTCTTCGCGCAACCGCAACCCGGCCGAGCTACCGATGGTGGCGGTCGGCAACGCGGCTGCCGGCAGGTCGAGCAGCGCGATGTCGGCGCCGGAGTCGTAGCCGAGGACCACGGCGTCGTAGGCCGTCCCGTTGCCGACGTCGGTGACGGTTACCGTGTCCGCGCCCTTGACCACGTGGTGGCTGGTGAGCACCTCGCCGTCGGCGGTCAGCACGATGCCGGAACCCGCCGCGCCGGGGCCGGCGAGCTTGGTGGACGCGCTGATGTTGACCAGCGCCGGTTGCACGGCCGCCGTGACGAACGCGGGGTCCAGCGGCTCGGGTAGGGCAGGCAGGGCGGAGACCGCGGTCCCGGTGGGGTCGGAGAAGTTCCGGCTGGGCAGATCGCCGCGATACCCGAGAAATGCGGCCAGGGTGAGCACGAGGGTGATCACCATGACCAGCGCGCGCCCGCCACTCGGCGCGCGCCGCGCGATGACCTGCTGCCGTCCTTCGTCCATGGCTCTCCCCGCCTCGGCCGAATCGCTGACCGTTTTCCATTGTCGCTGGAGATCACCGGCAAAGATCATCGAACCGGAGATCGGACCGAAGAATGGTCGTGACCGGGTCGTTTACGTGTCATGGTTGGCAACTGGACCCATGCGGCGGTAGGCATGTATCCATGAGTACCGCCGCCGCCTACGCCCTGTCCGCCCCCGACGGCTCGTTCGAGAAGGTCACGATCGAGCGCAGAGGGCTGGGTGCGCACGACGTCCTGATCGACATCAAGTACGCGGGGATCTGCCACTCGGACATCCACACCGCGCGCGACGAGTGGGGCCGGACCCGGTACCCGTGCGTGCCCGGGCACGAGATCGCGGGCGTGGTCGCCGCGGTGGGATCCGCGGTGTCGAGGCACCGGGTCGGTGATCGTGTCGGCGTCGGGTGCATGGTCGACTCCTGCGGCGTCTGCGCGCCGTGCCTCGCCGACGAGGAGCAGTACTGCACCGCAGGCGCGACGATGACCTACAACACCCCGGTCGATCCGGCGGTGCAGCCCGGCGGGCACACCCTGGGCGGTTACTCCACCCAGGTCGTCGTCACCGAGAACTTCGTGGTCCGGATCCCCGAGGGGATCGGGCTGGACGTCGCCGCGCCGCTGCTGTGCGCTGGCGTCACGCTGTACTCGCCGCTGCGGCACTGGGACGCCGGGCCGGGCAAGAAGATCGCGATCATCGGCATGGGCGGGCTCGGGCACGTCGGCGTGAAGCTCGCCGCCGCGATGGGCGCCGAGGTCACCGTGCTCAGCCACTCGCTGAGCAAGCAGGAGGACGGCAAGCTCTTCGGAGCGAGCGGCTACTACGCGACCGCCGACAAGCAGACTTTCCGCGACTTGCGCGGCCGGTTCGACCTCATCCTCAACACGGTCTCGGCGGATCTTCCGCTGGACGACTACCTGCGCCTGCTCAACCTGGACGGGACCCTGGTGATCCTCGGCCTTCCCGAGAATCCGTTGAGCGTCAGGCCGTTCACCCTCGCCGGGTACCGGCGCTCGGTGGCGGGCTCGATGATCGGCGGCATCGCGCAGACCCAGGAGATGCTGAACTTCTGCGCCGAGCACGGCATCGGCGCCGAGATCGAGCTGATTTCCGCCGACGAGATCGACGGCGCCTACGACCGGGTCGTAGCCAGCGACGTGCGGTATCGGTTCGTCATCGACGTCGCCACGATGTGACCCGCCTCGCCCGACCCGCGCGAAGCGCGATGCGCGAACCGGTCGCAGCGTGGGTACGTTGGCTTTGTGTCTGCGGAGGACAAGGAAGAGACGACACAAGCCGCCGAACCCGTGGGCGGCGCTACCCGCATGCCGCAGTGGTTGCCGCGCGCGTTCCTGCTCGCCGCGGCGACGGTCGCGGCACTGCTGGCGGCGGGCTGGGTGCTCCAGCGCTTACAGGGCCTATTGACGGTTCTGCTCGTCTCGCTGTTCCTCGCGTTCGCCATCGAGCCCGCGGTGAACTGGCTGGCCCGGCGTGGGATGCGCCGCGGTCTCGCGACCGGACTGGTGTTCCTCGCCCTGGCGGCACTGGTCGTCGCCTTCCTGTGGACCCTCGGCGCGCTGCTGGTCGAGCAGGTCACCACCTTGGTGAAGCACGCGCCGGAGTACGCCGACGGGGTGGTGGACTGGATCAACCGCACGTTCAAGACCGACCTGTCCAGCACCGACATCCAGAAGTACGCCCGCGAGTGGAGCTCGACCCTGGAGGGCTACTTCACCGGATTGGCGGGCAACGTGTGGGGCATCGGCGCCGCCGCGATCGGCGCGATCTTCCAGGGCCTCGGCATCCTGTTGTTCACTTACTACTTCGCCGCGGAAGGCCCCCGCTTCCGCAATGCCGTCTGCTCACTGCTACCGCCGCGACGCCAGCGACATGTGTTGCGCGCCTGGGACATCGCGGTCGACAAAACCGGCGGCTACATCTACTCGCGTGGCCTGCTCGCACTCATCTCGACGCTCGCGCATTACGTGATGCTGCGAGTGCTGGACATGCCGTCGGCGTTCGCCTTGGCGCTGTGGGTCGGTGTGGTCTCCCAGTTCATCCCCACCGTCGGTACGTATCTCGCGGGTGCGCTTCCGGTGATCGTCGCGCTGGTGCACGGCCCGAGCACCGCGCTGTGGATTCTCGGCTTCATCGTGCTCTACCAGCAGTTCGAGAACTACGTGCTGCACCCGCGCATCACCGCGAGCACGCTGGACATGCACCCGGCCGTCGCGTTCGGCGCGGTGCTGGCGGGTGCGGCGCTGCTCGGCGCGACCGGCGCGCTGCTCGCCATTCCGGTGACCGCGACGGTGCAGGCGTTCTCCAGCGCCTATATCCGCCGCTACGACGTCGAGACCGACGAGACCGATGCCCGGCGGCGGCCGCCGAAACGGCGCCGGACGTGGGCCAGGCAGTTGACCCTCCGCCTGGCACGCTCCGACCAGCCACCCACCGAATAGGAACCGCGCCTTCCCACGAGTGGCCAGAAACTCGCCGGCCGATGTAGAACTCTTCGAAAACGATCAGCACCACAAGGTGCCGAGGCTGGATGGGAACAATGCTGAAGCGGCCGCCGGACCTGGCCTTCGACCTCGGCAAGATGCACCTCAGGCGCAACGACCTGGCGGCCGCGCGCGACGCGTTCCAGACCGCTATCGCGTCCGGGCACCCGAACTGGGCCCCGCTGGCCGCCGCCGAGCTGGGCGACCTGCTCAGCGCGGCGGGCGACAAACCGGCCGCGGAGGGCGCCTACCACGTGGCAGTGGATTCCGGCCACGCGGACGCGGCGCCGCGCGCCGCGTACAACCTCGGCTTGCTGCTGGCCGAGCGCGGCGACACCGCCGCTGCCGAGGCGATGTACCAGCGCGCGGCCGAGTCCGGGCATACCGACGCGGCGCCGCGCGCCTGGATCAATCTCGGGTATTCGCGGGCCAAGCGCGGCGACTCGGACGCGGCGCGCGCCGCTTACGAGCACGCGATCGCCTCCGGTCCCGGCGAGATCGCCAGGCTGGCCCTGTCCAACCTGGCTTACCTACTGCGCACCGACGACGATATGGCCGGCCTGAAAGCCGCCTACCGCACCGTCATCGACGATTGGCCCGCCGATCAGACGGTGATCGTCGCGGGCGACCTGGTTCAGCACCTGAGCGAGGCCGGAGATCTGGCCGGGGCAAGGGAGGTCAGCCGATCCCTGGCCGCATCGGACGATCCGGCCGTAGCCGCGCGGGCCAGCTTCGACATCGGAATGTTCAGCAGCAGGCTCGGCGACACGGAGACAGCGCTGGCCGCTTTCCAGCGCGCGCTCGAGTCGACGGACGCCGAAGCGCGCACGCGAGCGGCGGACGCGCTCGCGCCGTCCTACCACGAGCGGGCCGCGACCGTTCTGCGCGAGACCGACTGGGCCGGATTGGCTCACGCCCACGGTTCCGCCGCCGACGCCCCCGTCATGCTCGCCGACTTGATCGGCGATGACGTGGATGACCGGTCACGCAGCATCGATTTCCTGTATTCCACGGTCCTGCACCAGGGTTCGATCTACTCCGTCACCGCGCCCGCCGCCATGGTCGTGCTCGGCGCCCTGCTGCACGAGCGCACCGACGTGAGCTACGCCCGCGCTTGGCTCAGCGAGCCGCAGCCGCTGCGCTTGGAGCTGCTGAACTGGCTGCACGAGGTGATCGCCACCGCCGCATGGCAATCCGCCGCCGAGGATGACGACGCGCTCACCGCGGCCGGCCGCGCCGCCGCGGCGGCCTGCGTGGCGCTGTTCCCCGACATTCGCATCGCCGCCGCGGCCGCGCTGGCCATGACGGAAACCGACTCCGTCGCCGATGCCGCCACCGAGGTGCTCGCGACGCTGAGCTCACTGCCGGCGGTCACCGGGTGATCGCGCGCAGCACCGCCGCGACCGACTGTCCGGCGAGATCGTCCGAGAGCGGCAGGTGTCCGAACAGCGCACGGTAATAGATCGGCGCCGCGACCGCGTCGAGCACGAAATCGAGGTCGATTCCCGGCTCGATCTCGCCGCGCGCGATAGCCGACCGCAGCGCGGTCGCCGTGGTCCGGCGCCGCGGTTCGAAGACGGTGGCCAGGAAGTGGGCACGCAACTGTTCGTCGCCCGCCAGGTCGGCGACCAGCGCGGGCAGCACCCGGTGCAGGCAGGTATCGCGCAGCGCGGCAACGAGGTTGCGCATGGCGAGGGTCAAGTCCGCGCGGAGGTCGCCGGTGTCCGGAGTCGGCTGCAGGCCGAGCAGGTCGGCCACGACGTCGACCACCAGGTGGCGCTTCGACGGCCATCGGCGATAGATCGCCGGGCGGTGCAAGCCCGCGCGTGCAGCGACCTGACCGATGGACAGATCGGCGTATCCGACCTCGTCGAGCAGCTCGCGCGCGGCACTCAGCACCGCGGCGTCGATGCGATCGTCCCGGGCCCGTCCCGCCATCAGAAGACCGGGCGCGGCATCAGTACGACCCGCCAGCCATCCGGATCGGGAAAGGTCAAGCCGCCGTTGGCGGCCCAGAACGGATTCTCGGCGGGCACGGGCTCGACGCCGAATTCGCCGAGGCGCTGCGCCACGTCGTACATGTGGGTTTCGCCCTCGAAGTACAGCACCAAGAGATTCTCCGCGCTCGGCGCGTCGCCGGGGCTCCCGTCGACGTGCGAGGTGAACTCCAGGTGATATCCGGTCCCGGGCAGTCCGAGCATCACGCCGTCGTAGCCCGCGTGGTTCGCGAATCGATACAGCTCGCGCAGGCCGAGACCGTCGACGTAGAACCGCACCACCTCGTCGAGCCGGTCGGTTGGTCGTGCGATCCTGACCTGCGCCACCCCCAACGAGTCCGGCCAGTCCTCGGTTTCCATATCTCAAAGAATACAGTACGAACTGTACCGAAATAGTCTCCGTGCATCGACCGAAAGGGCCGCCTCCGGTTCGGTCGAACGCGAAGGCGGCTCTCGTATGCCCTGTCCAATGGGCGCGGTCGGACGTAGCCCGTCTTCAGCCTGGCGGCGGGCCGAAGGCGGACGTGCGCCTACCTCACTCGGCGGATTCGGCGGATTCGACACGCCTGCGGATGCGTCGTGCCGCGGCGACCAGGTTCCGCAGCGACGGCTCGAGCTGCCAATAGTGGCGAGTCTTCAGGCCGCCGTCCGGATTGGCCCACAATCTCTGCGGCGTCACCGCTTCTGCCGCCGCGGTGAGCAATTCGTCCAGCTCGTCGATGTCCGGTATGCGCGCGGACCGGCTCTCGTACACGCCGGGGCCGACGCCGTGGCTGAGCCCGTGCCCGGAGGCGCAGTCCTCCTTCAGCGCCCGCAGCACCCACTCGATGGAGCGGGTCGCCACGATCGCGGTGACGTCGGCGTCGAGCTGCTCGATCGCGTCGACCACCTCGGCGCGGCCGGAATAGCCGATGTGCGTGTGGATCTGGGTCTCGGCCTGCACACCGGAGGTGGCCAGCCGGAACGCGCCGATCGCCCAGCGCAGGTACTCCGCCCTGCCCTCCGGGCGCAGCGGCAGCATCTCCCGGATCGCGGGCTCGTCGACCTGGATGATCGAGATGCCCGCCTTCTCCAGGTCCACCACTTCGTCACGGATGGCCAGCGCCACCTGGTCGGCGGTCTCGTGCAGCGGCTGGTCCTGCCGGACGAAGGAGCGGGCGAGCATCGTGACCGGCCCGGTCACCATGCCCTTGACCGGCTTGTCGGTGAGCGACTGCGCGTAGCTGATCCACTCCACCGACATCGGCTCGGGCCGGGACACATCACCGTAGAGGATCGGCGGCCGCACGCAACGGGATCCGTACACCTGCACCCAGCCGAAATGGGTGGTCGCGAAGCCGTCGAGCAGCTCGGCGAAGTACTGGATCATGTCGTTGCGCTCGTGCTCGCCGTGCACGAGCACGTCCAGCCCGATGTCCTCCTGCAGCCGGATCGTCGCCTCGATCTCGGCCTCGATCCGCTTGCGGTACTCCTCGTAGGACAACCGTCCCTCACCGAGTTCATAGCGCGCCTGACGGATTCGCGTGGTCTGCGGGAACGACCCGAGTGTGGTCGCCGGCACCGGCGGCAAGTTGAGCTTGCGCTGCTGCGCTTCCCGGCGCACCTCGTAGGGCTCGCGCGAGCGCATATCCGACGTGATCGAGTACACCCGTTGCCGCACGGCGTGCTTCTGCTTGAAGTGCACCTCGGTCGGCCGCTTACGCCATTTCTCCGACGGACCCTCGGTGAGCGCCTTGGCGAGCGAAACCACTTCGCCAACCTTCTGTTTCGCGAATGCGAGCCGGTCAGCGACATTGCCCTCGATGTCGTATTCGATGAGCAGGTCGTAGGGCACGTGCAACAGCGTGGTCCCGGTCGAGACGACCAGGTCCGGGCACACCTGAGCGAGCTCGTTGAGGTATTCCAGCGTCACGTAGCGGTCGGCGCGCCACACGTTGCGCCCGCTGATCACACCCGCGTACAGGCGCTTGCGCCGGATGCCGGGAACCTTCGCCAGATCCTCCGGACGCATCCGATGACTAGCCAGGTCGAGGCCGATCGCCTCGACGCCGGTACCGGCCAGGATGGTCAGTGCCGCACCGAAATCGCCGTACTGCCCGGTGACCAGGATGCGCGGGCGCAGCGGCGCTTTGGACAGCCGGTGATAGGCGGTCTCGAACGCGGCCAGTTCGGCGGGCGTGCGCTCGCTGGTGAACGCGGGCTCGTCCAGCTGCACACACGTGGCGCCGCGCTTGGCGAGGATCTCGAACAGCTCCTCGTAGACCGGCAGCAGCTTGTCCAGCAGGCTCAGCGTGTCGAACCCGCCCGACTCACCGGGGATGTGACCGGCCTTGGACAGCAGCAGCAGAGACACCGGGCCGATGACGACCGGCCGCAGTTCGATGTCTTGCTCCCTGGCCCGGTCGAACTCATCGAGCAAAGCCTCGGGATGCAGTGAGAACTCGGTGTCGGCGTCCAGTTCCGGCTGACGGTAGTGGTAGTTCGTGCCGAAGAAGCGGACCAGCTCCAGCGGCGGCAGATCCGGGCGGCCGCGCGCCATCAGGAAGTAGAAATCCAGCGGGTGCATGCCCTCCCGGTACGGCTCGAACCGCTTGGGCACGGCGCCGAACAGCAGCGCGTTGTCCAGCACGTGGTCGTAGAACGAGAAGGTGTTGCCCGGCACCTGGGTCAGGCCGGTGGCGGCCAGCTCGTTGAACTGGGTCTCCTGGATCTCGCGCCCGACCGCCAGCAGTTCGTCGCGGTCGATACCACCGTGCCAGTAGGACTCCAGCGCCCGCTTGAGCTCGCGGTGTGGCCCGATCCTGGGATAGCCGAGGATGCTCGACCCGTAGCCGTCGGTCACGTTCACCATGAGCGGGACAACCCCTTTCAGTGTCTAATTTGCAGCGCCTGCGGCGCTGCGTGTTCGCGGCCCCTCTTTGGCTCGTGTTCGAGCGGGCGAGACTCGCGCCTGCGGCGCATGCGCTTCGCCCACTCGAACACGAGCCGGGCCGCGAACGGTGCTCGTAAGACTCGCACCCGACGGCGCTGGGAGGGAAGGATCAGGCGGTCGGAGTCCGGGGTTCGCCGTCGCCCGCACCACCACCTTCGACGGGGGTCCTCCCGGCATAGTCGAGAACCTAGCGGTTGTTGTACTGGTAGAAGCCCGCTCCGGTCTTCTTGCCGAGCAGCCCGGCCTCGACCATGCGCATGAGCAGCGGCGGGGCCGAGTACAGCGGCTCCTTGAACTCCGCGTACATCGAGTCCGCGATGGACTTCACGGTGTCCAGGCCGACCAGGTCGGTCAGCGCCAGCGGGCCCATCGGGTGGGCACAGCCGAGCACCATGGCCTTGTCGACGTCTTCTTTGGTGGCGAAGCCGGATTCCACCATGCGGATGGCCGAAAGGAGGTACGGCACCAGCAGCGCGTTCACGACGAAACCGGAGCGGTCGGCCGAGCGCACGACCTGCTTGCCGAGCACGTCGCCGGCGAAGGCCTCGGCCCGCGTGGAGACCGACTCGCTGGTCTTGAGCGTGGTGACCAGCTCGACCAGCGGCAGTACCGGGACGGGGTTGAAGAAGTGCATGCCGACCACGCGCTCGGGGTTCGCCGTGGCGACCGCGATCTTCATGATCGGGATGGAAGAGGTGTTGGAGGCCAGCACCGCCGACGGGTCGGTGACGACCTTGTCGAGTTCGGCGAAGATGCTCGTCTTCACCTTCTCGTCCTCGAGCACCGCCTCGACCACCAGCTGGCGGTCGGCGAAGTCGCCGAGGTCGGAGGTGAAGCGCAGCCGCCACGCGGCCTGTTCGCGCTCACGCTCGGTGATCTTGCCGCTGCTCACGCCACGATCGAGGGACCGCAGGATGCGGGCGCGGCCCGCGGCAGCTAGATCCCGGGTCTGCTCGTACACCAGCACGTCGACGTGCGCCCGTGCACACACCTCCGCGATTCCTGCGCCCATCTGTCCGGCGCCGATAATACCGACGCGTTGGATCTTTTCGCTGCTCACGTCCCGCTCCTGCTGGGTTGTCTGGCTCTGGGGTGGCTGGTCTGCGAAGGTGCCGCTCCGGTGTGAGCGAGCGACCCTCGATGGTCCAAGGTATAGGGATGCCCTCCCCGCCGGGGCTGTTCAGCGGGGAGGGCAGTACACCCCTACCGGAGTAGAGGATGGCCGATATTCACGTCGGGAACCTCGCTTCCCTCGGTTAGCACCAATTTCGACCTCGTAGCGTGTGTTCACTGCTTACGCAACCACGCACGCGCGAGGCCATCGAGCGCCGTTCGCGGCCCGGCTTGGGTCCGAGCGGCCGAAGCGCATGCGCCGAAGGCGCGAGTCTCGGACGCTCGGACGCAAGCCATCAAGGGGCCGCGAACACGCAGCGCCGCAGGCGCTGCTCAGTGAAATTGTCCCTCTTCGGTGGAGCCCTTGAGCGCCGCGGTGGAGGTGTTCGGGTCCACGGTGGTGGCGATGGTGTCGAAGTAGCCGGCGCCGACCTCACGCTGGTGCTTGATGGCGGTGAAGCCACGCTCGGCGGCGGCCTTGAACTCGCGCTCCTGCAGGTCGACGAAGGCGGTCATGCCCTCGCGGGCGTAGCCGTAGGCCAGGTCGAACATGCCGTAGTTGAGCGAGTGGAAGCCGGCCAGGGTGATGAACTGGAACTTGAAGCCCATCGCGCCGAGCTCACGCTGGAACTTCGCGATGGTCGCGTCGTCCAGGTGGGCCTTCCAGTTGAAGGACGGCGAGCAGTTGTAGGCCAGCAACTGGTCCGGGAACTCGCCACGGACGGCCTCGGCGAACTTGCGCGCGACCTCGAGGTCCGGCACGCCGGTCTCCATCCAGATGAGGTCGGCGTAGGGGGCGTAGGCCTTGGCACGCGCGATGCAGGGCTCGATGCCGTTCTTCACACCGAAGAAGCCCTCGGGGGTGCGGGTGCCGTCCAGGAACTCACGGTCGCGCTCGTCCACGTCCGAGGTGATCAGGGTGGCGGCCTCGGCGTCGGTGCGGGCGATGATCACCGACGGCACGTCGGCGACGTCGGCAGCCAGACGCGCGGAGGTCAGGGTGCGGATGTGCTGCTGGGTCGGGATCAGCACCTTGCCGCCGAGGTGGCCGCACTTCTTCTCGGAGGCCAGCTGGTCCTCCCAGTGCACACCGGCGGCGCCGGCGGCGATCATGGCCTTCTGCAGCTCGTAGGCGTTCAGCGCGCCACCGAAGCCGGCCTCGGCGTCGGCGACGATCGGGGCCAGCCAGTTGGAGACGGCGGTGTCGCCCTCGACCTTGGCGATCTCGTCGGCGCGCAGCAGCGCGTTGTTGATGCGGCGGACCACGGCCGGAACCGAGTTGGCCGGGTACAGCGACTGGTCGGGGTAGGTGTGGCCGGAGAGGTTCGCGTCACCGGCGACCTGCCAACCGGACAGGTAGATGGCCTTCAGGCCGGCGCGGACCTGCTGGACCGCCTGGTTGCCGGTGAGGGCGCCGAGCGAGTTGATGTAGTCCTCGTTGTTGACGAGATCCCACAGGATCTCCGAACCACGACGAGCGAGGGTGGCCTCCTCGACGACGGTGCCCTGGAGCTTCGACACCTGCTCCGCGGTGTAGTTACGGGTGACGCCCTTCCAGCGCGGGTTGGTGTCCCAATCCTTCTGGATTTCCGCAGCGGTCTTCGGGGTGCCGGCAGTCGACATCTGTGACTCCACTTCCTCGTTCGGTCGATGCCCAACGGTCGAGCTGTGGACAACTCGAACTGCTGGAGCGGCAATTTGCAGGCTTGCTAGGGCCTGGGGGTGTACTTCCACACGATGGCACATGAGGAAATGGCCGTCTACCTGTTGCTAATGCGAATCTGAGCTAGGTTTCCCTCCCCCTTTGCTAACTCTGCAAAATTTGCCACCGAATTGCAAAGGCCAAATCTACCCACCAGTAGCCCTGACGTGCGGTTTTAGCGTAACGCTCGTACTGTTAGCGGACCGCCAGCGGGGCACGCATGACACGTCCACCCATTCCCACCTGTGAGCACCTTCACAAGCCCGCTGTGGCGTGCATCACCGGGACAGTCGCCAGAAATCACGCTGCCCCACCCGGCCCAAAAACGCCGCCGATCCGCCGAGTGGCACATGGCTGCGGAGAAGTCGGAAATGACCTCTCCACCACGTGCCACTCGCCGTCGGTGCCGGGTCCGTGCCGTCTACGACGGATCGATGCTGTGCGCCATATTCCTTGTGCCCATGGGTAGTCCGAAGAGGTCCAGACAGAAGGAGATTCCGTGAAAACACGTACGTTGCTCGGTGCTGTTGTTGCCGCGGCGGCTGTCTCGATGGCGGGAAGCGCGGTCGCCGCTGCCGCCCCGACGCAGATCGCGAATCAAGATCCGGCCGAGTATCTGGTCGGCGACACTGTGTATTTCGCCTACGCCAGTTCGAACTGCGCTATCCGGCCGAATGGTGATGTGGGATGCGATATCCCATCCGGCACGAACCTGTACGGCTTGACCATCTACGACCTCTCCATCGATCTGCCGTTCCTGCCCGCCCATCCGACCTTCGGCCTGGTCGGTGCACACGGCCGCCCCGGCAGCCAACCTATCGCCGGAACTATCAACTACGCGGGCGCGAGCTGCACCGGCGGCGGCCGAGGCGCGCTGATCTGCACCTCGAAGGGCCACAGCTTCAGCTTCGGCTGGTCGGGCACCCAGATCAGCTGACGACGCTCCGGACGTCCACGGGCACCAGGCGCGTGCCGGAGGCGATGACCGCCGCGGGGTCTGCCGTTTTGCAACGTTCGTGCAACCCCCTCCCCGTGTCTGGTCTCGACTGTCCCTGCCCGGTCACAGTGTGCGAAAGACAGATGTCACCGGATCAGAGGGTCGAGAATGCCGTTTTCTGGAACTGCCCAATGGCGTGCCGATGAACCACGAAGACCATGGTGTCGGCCGGCAACGATCTGGTCGCACAAGTGACCGACGGGGTGCGACGGCTGTCGGCAGGAGAGGACTGGTGACATCACGACCGGACCAAGGCACGCTTCCGGATCGGGAGGCACTATTGGCGGCGTGCCGTGGTTGGCCGCCGACAACCGACAGCCCGATCCTGGCGGCGGCCGTTGAACTGGCGGAGCTGCACGAGATCCGGATGAGCGAACCGGACGGTGAAACATGGCAGATTGATCGGACGCGGCTGCGGTGGGCAGCCGCCATCGACCACCTGGTCGCCTCGACAACACCGGCGCCGTCTCCGGATGCACCCATGCACACCGAGACACTGGGACAGATCATCGACCGAATGGCCCAGCTCACAGCACTCGCGTTCGCCATGTTGATCGACGGACTGGAGATGGCCTTACGCGATATCCATACCCAGCTCAACGATCTGGCGAAGGGCTATGAAGATCTCGCCGCCGAAGTGCTCGCCGGAACCAGGCGCCTACCTTTTCGCGACCCCGGCCGATAGTGCCGCCTCCGTTCGCCGCATGGCTCACCGCCGCCCAGTGTGCGGCCGAACGGCCGACTACCGAACGAGGCAATTCGAGAAACGCGATTCCGGCAACGAGAGATGCGCGGAATCCAGCAGACTCAGGCCGACGGGCCGGCCGGGTTCGCTGTGCGCCAGTGTTCGGCGATGTCGATGCGCCGAGTGATCCACACCTGGTCGTAGGACTGCACGTGGTCGAGCAAGCGCTCCAGCGCGGCGGTGCGGGCGGGGCGTCCGATCAGGCGGCAGTGCAGGCCGATCGAGAGCATCTTCGGGCTGCCTTCCGCGCCTTCCCGATAGAGCACGTCGAAGGCGTCGCGCACGTGGGCAAAGAACTGCTCGCCGGTCGGGAAGCCCGCGGGGGAGGCGAAGCGCATGTCGTTGGTGTCCAGGGTGTAGGGCACCACTAGGTGGTCGCGGTCGTGCACGCGCACCCAGTAAGGGAGGTCGTCGGCGTAGGAATCGGCGTCGTAGACGAACCCGCCGTGCTCCACCACCAGTTCCCTGGTGTGCGGCGAATCGCGGCCGGTGTACCAGCCCAAGGGTGCGGCGCCGGTCAGCTCGGTCAGGATGCGCACGGCCTCGGCCATGTGCGCGTGTTCGGTGTCGCGGTCGGCCAGCTGGTAGGACTTCCAGCGCAGCCCGTGGCAGGCGATCTCGTGGCCGAGTTCGCGGAAAGCGGCCGCCGCCTCCGGGTTGCGCTGTAGGGCGCGGGCGACGGCGAAGACGGTCAGCGGCAGCCCGCGGCGCTCGAAGACGCGCAACACCCGCCACAGTCCGGCGCGGGAGCCGTATTCGTAGAGCGACTCCATGCTCATGTGGCGGTTCGGGAATGCCTCAGCGGGAGTCATTTCCGACAGGAACGTCTCGGAATGCGCGTCCCCGTCGAGGACGTTGTTCTCGCCGCCCTCCTCGTAGTTGAGCACGAACTGGACCGCGATTCGCGCGCCGCCCGGCCACTGCGGGTCCGGCGGGTTCGGGCCGTAACCGACGAAGTCCCGGACCTGACCGCTCATGCTGTGTCCCTTCCCGCATGAGCGCAGCCCTCCGTGGTCACGCTCCGCTGCCGCCTCCGGGCTTGACCACTCATCCGCCGAGCTCCCCGTACAGCCGCAACCGCGCCAGTCCGCCGTCGGGATAGATGTCCAGGCGGACCTCTTCCACCGACGCGGCCATGGGTGCCATCGGGAACCGATGTCTGGTGTCGGGCTGCAACGTGGTGCGCGGCAACAACTCCAGTTCGGTGCCGTCGGTGGTGCGACCGGTGAGCCGGGCCGCGCCCGGACTGTTGCCCAGGAAGTAGGAGGTGTCCAGCTCGGCGAGGCGGATCAGTCCCGGTCCGGCCAGGCGGATGCGTACCCAGTCGTTGCCCTCGTCCCTGCGGCGGGCGGTCTCCCAACCGTCGCCCATGGACCGGGCCAGGCCGGGATAGAGCAATTGATTGGGCGAACTGTAGAAACGGTTGGAGCAGTCCAGCACCAGCGCGCCGTTCTCCAGCGCGGCCAAGTCCAGCGGCCCGAGGCCGAGCAGTCGCGGATCGGGTCTTCCCTCGCCGTGCACCCGCAACCGCGCCACGCCGCCGTCGGGATGCATGGTCAGCTTCACATGTGTCCAGCGTTTCTCGTTCTCGACGGTGAACAGGTTGCTGCGGTCGCCTGCAACCGGGGAACGGTCGACCAGAATCACCCAATCGTCTTGTGCGGCAACGGTTTCCGCAGACGGATAGTCCTCGATCTCCAGCGCCGACACCGAAACCGCGGGCGGGTAGTTGCCCTTGAACCACGCGGTGTCGACCACGATGCCGCGGATCACGCCCGGCACGCCCAGCCGCACGATCGCGGAATCGTCGCCGGGCTGCCCGCGGTGCCTGCGGGTCTCCCAGCCGTCGTAGATCTGGCCTTTGTGCCCGAAGGTGGACGGCCGGTACTCGGCGGGGCAGGGGTTGATCAAATTCTCTTTCTCGGCGAAGAATTCGTCATCGGCCCAGATCACCGAGCCGCCGATCGGGCGGACCGCCAGATCCGGCAGCAGCGTGAACTCTGCGTCCTCGAGGCCGTCGCGCATCGCGCCTCCGGCGTCTTCGCGGGACGCGCGCGCATGGTCGGCGTCGTCCGGGACCGCTCCGTCAGGAAGGCCGTTCACGTCGCCTCCCCCGGAATCGGTGCGCGCACCGCCAGTGCGCGCAGCACCGCCTCGGTCAGTTCCGCGGCGCCCGCGGTCGGCCGGGCGCCGCAGTCGATGCCGCGCAGGACCGTGGCGGCCAGCGCTTCCGCGGTGGCGGGCTCGTCCACTACGTCGCCGCCGCGCCGGGCCAGATAGTCCAGCAGCCGCGGCACCGCCACGTCGATGGCCCGGCGGAAGAAGTCGTAGGTGGCCAGCCAGCGCGTGACCAGGTGACCGGGATGCATGTCCCAGCCCTGGTAGTACCCGCGCCGCAGGGCTCGGGCGACCAAGCGGTGATGGTTGCGCAGCGCGGCCTCGGGGTCGGCGCCGGGCACGATCTGGGTGGAGCCGTCGCACACCCAGACCCCGGTCTGGGCGGCCGCGACCTGCATGACCGCCTTGGCGTAGTCGGCGGCCGGATGGTCCAGCGCCTGGTCCGGCGCGGCGACACCACATGCCGCGGTGTAGTCGTAGGTGCCGAAATGCAATGCGCTGCAACGCCCTTCGGCCAGTCTCAGCATGGTGGCCACCGGGGCGGTGCCGTCCGCCGCGAGGATCGCCTGCGGGCTCTCGATCTGCAGTTCGAAGCGCAGACTGCCCTCCGCGATGCCGTAGCCGCGTTCCAATCCGACGCACAGCTGCACCAGCGCTGGGACCTGCTGCGCCGCACGGATTTTCGGGACCGTGAAGACGAAATCCTCCGGCACCCCGCCCGCGCCCTCCAGCACCAGGTCCAGGGTCCGCAGGGCACGCCGACGCTCACCGGCCCCCAAGCCCTTCATCCGGATGCCGCTGGTCGCCGGGTGCGGTCGCTGTGCCCGAGCATCGACGACGATCCGCTGCGCATCGTCGGAGTGCCGCCGGCCCGGGACCCCGTCAGGTTCGTCGGCGCCCGCCGTGGATTCTCCGACCGGCTGGCCACCGGAACGCCGCGACCATGACGCGAGCAGTACGCCCGCCGCGATGGCGGCGCGGTCCTCCTCGGCGTCGGAGCGCAGGCCGAAGCCGTCCTCGAAGTCGATGCGCAGGTCTTGGACCGGGTCCAGCTCCAGCCGCTTGCGCACGTCGGGCAGCGACCCGGTTTCGTCGAGGGTGGCCAGCAGATCGTGGTGGCGGTCGAGCAATTCGACCGCGGTGGCGCCCCATTCGCCAGGAGTTTCCTCCGCGACGCGATCGGCCGGGACGTACACCGTGTGGATCGGCTGCGACCTGCCGTTCGACCCCGGATACCTCCGGCGCAGCTCGGCGTCGACCGTGTCGAGCATCGCCTCGATCCTGGCGCGGACGTGCTCGGGCACCTTGGTCATCGCGACTCCTTCTTCCGCAGCGCGGCCCAGATCCGGTCCGCGGTCATCGGCAGGCGGTCGAGGCGGACGTCCACCGCGTCGCGGATCGCGTTGGCCAGCGCCGGCGCGACCGGGTTGTACGGCGACTCGCTCATCGATTTGGCGCCCAGCGGCCCGAGGATGTCGGCCGTCTCGGCGAAGCACACCTCGGTGCGGGGCACGTCGGCGAACTGCGGCACGTGGTAGTGCCGCAAGGTCTGCGTGCGCACCACGCCGTGGTCGCTGCGCATGTCCTCGTACAGCGCGGTCCCGATGGCCTGCGCGACACCGCCTTCCACCTGCCCGCGGCACTGCACCGGATTGAGCACCGTGCCCGCGTCGGCGGCCTGGATCGACTGGAGGATGCGGACCGAGCCGGTGTCGGGCTGCACGGCCACACGGAAGGCCTGCACGTTGAAGCTCACCGATCTCGGGCTGCCCGCGTGCTCGGCGCGCGCGGTGAGATCGCCGCGAGCCAGCAGCTCGGTCGCGCCGAGTAGCTGGTCACCGCAGTGCACACCGCCGGACGTCAGCACGCAGTCGTGCTCCGGAACGCCCGACACCTCGGCCGCCCTGGCCAGCAGCAGCCCGCGCAACGCGCCCGCGGCCGCGTAGACGGCCTTGCCCGCGACCACGATGCCGGTGGAGCCGAACGCGCCGGTGTCGTACTCCACCAGATCGGTGTCGGCATGCCGGACCACGATGCGGGACACGTCGGTGTCCAGCGCGGTGGCCGCGAGCTGCGCGTGCACCGTCGTCGTGCCGTTGCCGAACTCCGCTGTGCCGACGCGGATCTCGTAGCGTCCGTCGGGCAGCAGCGATGCCGTCGCGGTCGATCGGTGGCCGCGCGGCGGGATGGTCGCGATCATCGCGGCGGCCATCCCGGTGCCGACGCGCCACTCCGGGCCGGGTGCGTGCACGTCATTGCCCCGCAGCAGTGCCCGCTCGGCCAGGTCCAGGCACTGGTCCAGGCCATAGCTGCCGAACATCAGGTCACCTTCGTTCACCGCGGCTCCGACGAATGGATCGCCGGGCACCACGACGTTGCGGCGCCGGAATTCGAACGGGTCGATGCCCAGCGCATGCGCGAGATCGTCCAGCGCCGACTCGACCCCGAAGATCACCTGACCGAGTCCGTAGCCGCGGAACGCCCCGGACGGAACGTTGTTGGTGTACACCGCTCGCGCGTCGACGCGTTTGTTGGCGCAGCGGTAGAGCTCCACCGATTCACCGACGCCGTGGTACATCACGCCGCCGCTGTGGTTGCCGTAGGCCCCGGTGTCGGCGAGCACGTCGACGGCCAGCACGGTCAGCACGCCGTTCACGTCGGCGCCCGCCGTCACGGCGACCCGCATCGGGTGCCGGCAGGTCGCGGCGGTGAACTCGTCGGAGCGGGTGAACTCGTATTGCACCGGCCTGCCGGTCCGCAGAACGGCCAGCGCGATCAGGTCCTCGGCCAGCATCTCCTGCTTCGCGCCGAATCCGCCGCCGACCCTGGCCGCGAACACCCGTACCCGCTGCGGCGGCAGTCCGAAAACGCGGCACAGTTCGTCGCGCACCAGGAACGGAACCTGGGTACTGCATCGGATGACCAGCCTGCCCGCGTCGTCCAGCCAGCCGACACCGCCGTGCGTCTCCAGGTGCACATGCTGCCCGCGCGGTGAATGCCACACACTACGCACAACCTGGGCCGCTGCCGCCAGACCCGCCGCCATGTCGCCCACCTCGCCGTGCACTTCGGCGACCAGATTGCGGCTAGGATCGGCGATTCGCGCCGACTCGAGCTTGTCCCCATGCAGTTTCGGCGCGTCGGCTCGTAGCGCCTCCTGCGGGTCGAACACCGCGGGCAGGATCTCATAGTCGACGTGCAGCAGCTGGACCGCCGCGCGGGCGGTCGCGACGCTCTCCGCCACCACCGCGGCCACCCGCTGCCCGACGAATCGGACGGTCCGGTCCAGCACGTAGGTGTCGTCGGGATCGTCCATCCGAAGCTCATGCCGTGCGGTCGAGAACGCCACATCCGGTGCGTCGGCGTAGGTGAGCACCGCGTGCACGCCCGGCAGCGCCTCGGCGGCCGCGGTGCGGATCGATCGGATTCGCGCGTGCGGGTATGGACTCCGCAGCACCTCGATGTGCAGCGGGGCAGTTGGGGGCCGGTCGGCCGCATCGCCTACTCGCGACCTGTCCGCGGCGAAGAAATCAGCGGCGTACTCGCGCTGCATGGCCGCGGGCGGCAGATCGAGGGTGAACGGCTCGCTGCCGCTGACGATGCGCGCTCCGGCGAGAGCGCCGACTCCGGCGCCCACGCCTCCGGCCGTCGTCACGGTCTCGTCCGGTGCGATAGCGGCGGGATCGTCGGGGGTTGGCGGCTCACCCAATGCCGCCCGGATCGCGCGGTAACCCGTGCAACGGCACAGGTTTCCCTTCATCAACTCGGCGAGTTCGCTCTCGCGTCCGCTGAGTGGTCCTTCCGGGCAACCCAGTCCCGCCGCGGTGACGACCATGCCCGCGGTGCAGAAACCACATTGGAATCCGGCGTTCTCGACGAATCGGCGCTGCACCGGGTGGGGGTCCTCCGGAGTCCCGAGCCCGGCGGCCGTCGTGATGGCGCGCCCGGCAGCGCGGTAGGCGGGAAAAATACAGGAGTGCACCGACATTCCGTCGACCAGCACCGAGCAGGCGCCGCAATCCCCCGCGTCACAGCCCATTTTCACGGCCGAGTGGCCACTCTCACGCAAGGCCGTGCGCAGACACTGCCCCGGCCGCGCCTCGAACTCGACAGGGTTGCCGTCCACCTCGAACCGCATCACGATCGCCGCTCCCGCAGTTCATCGGCGACCTCGCGGGCGAGCAGCCCCGCGACGTGCCGCCGCCACTCCGGCGATCCGTGCGGGTCGTCGAACCAGAGCGTGGGATCGATCGCCTCCAGGGCGTCCTGCAACTCGATTTCGCTCGGCGGTGCGGCGAAGTCAAGGATGACCGGCTTGGTCGTGGCGGCCGTGATGGTGACCGCGCTGCGGCCATCGGGATCCCGCCGTCCCATCACCACCGCGCCGGACCGGCCGAGTGGGGCGAGCGCGATCTTCCGAAAGCTGGTGTGCGCCAGCAGACTCGACCGAGGCAGGTAGATCGAGCGCAGTACCTCGCCGGGCCGCAGGGCGGTGTATCCAGGACCGATGACGAAGTCCCGCAACGGAATACCACGATCGACGCCGTCCGCTGCCCACACCAGCGCCAAGCCGTCGAGCGCGGCCAGCGCACCGAGCACCGCTCCGGCGGGCAGCGCGAGACAGACGTTGCCTCCAACAGTGGCGGTGCGCCAGATCTTGTGTGAGGCCAGCAGCGCCCGGCAGGATTGCGCGAACAGCGCCGTCCCCGGCCACAGGTCGCGCAAGACCGGCGCGCCCAGCTCACGCCCCTGCGCGGCGCCCGCGAACTCGGCCAGGGTGCAGGTCGCGGCGATCTCCAGTCCGTCGTCCACCACCTCGAACGGGGGCCAGCCCATAGTCGTGATGTCGACCAGGCGCACCAGCTGCTCCTGCGGTTCGGAGAACAGGAAGGTGCCGCCGGCGAGCACTGCGGTCGACGCGCCGAGCAGCGTCAGGTCCTCTCGCTCCCGGGCGATCACCACCTCGCGGATCGTGTCCAGGTCCACGTCTCACCTCGTTCCTGCCTCCCCGTCACGGTAGAGCCAGTCGGTTGCCGCCACATTGCGCGCGACGTACGCCAGATTGCGCGGCCGTTACCTGGCCGCGCGACGACCGCCCGCGGCCGCGAGCCACCATGTCCGAGCCCTCGGTCACCATCCAGAGCTCCCGCCCGCCTCCGCGAGTCGCCCGAGCCGACACTGTCTCAGTATCTCGCGTCCGGCCTGACCAGGCACGAAACCGCGCTCACAGCCGCGATTGCGCCCCGCGCCCGCCCTGCTGACCGCAACTGCAACCCGATCACGGCCGACTCACCATCGCGCGTGCGCAACGTCACGACCCGCGGTTACCTTCGATCTACACCGAAGGAGGGCATCCACCGCACCACCTCCCCAGCGCGGTCTGGCGCACCACCAGCAAGCGCGTAGCGCGACGCGTTCGCAGCGGTCCGCTCATCCCGCTTTCGCGACCAACGCCGCCTGTGCCCTGGTCACCTCGGTGGCGACCACATCCGTGGCGACCGTGCGTACCTCACCGTCGCGGACCACCTGGCGTCCGTTCACCAGCAGCGCGGCCAGCGGCGGCGGTGCGCCGAGCACCAGTGCGGTCACCGGGTCATCGATTCCGGCGTGCGCGGCGGTGTCCAGGCGCCACAGTGCCAGATCCGCCAGTTTGCCTGCTTCGATCGAGCCGATCTCGGCGGCGCGGCCCAGCACTCGCGCGCCGCCGATGGTGGCGAGTTCCAACGCGGTGCGCACCGTCATCGCGCGGGGGCCGCCTCGATTGCGGGCCCACAGCAGCGCGTGCCGCGGCTCCTCGATCATCGAGCCGGACTCATTGCTCGCCGCGCCGTCGACGCCGAGCCCAACCGGGACGCCCGCGCACACCAGGTCGGCGGTGCGCGCGATACCCGCGCCGAGCCGAGCGTTCGAGGTTGGGCAATGCGCCACGCCGGTGCCGGTTTGCGCCATGGCCTCGATCGCGTGGTCGTCGAGATGGACGGCGTGCGCGTACCAGACGTCGGGGCCGAGCCAGCCGAGCCGCTCCAGGTATTGCGCCGGTGTGCACTCGAAAGCCTCTGCGCAGTAGTCCTGTTCGTCGATGGTTTCGGCAAGATGGGTGTGCAACCGGACACCGGCGGTGCGGGCCAGCGCCGCCGATTCCCGCAGCAGTTCCGGCGTGACCGAGAACGGCGAGCACGGCGCCAGCGCGATCCGCAGCATCGAGTCGAACGAAGGGTCGTGCCAGCGCTCGACGGCCTCCGCGCTCGCGGTGAGGATGTCGTCCAGGCTCTCCACTACATGGTCGGGCGGCAACCCGCCCGCACTCGCCCCGAGATCCATCGAGCCGCGGCAGGGATGGAAGCGCAGCCCGACGTCGGCTGCCGCGGTGATCTCCGCCCCGAGCAGGTCACCACCTTCGCGCGGGAACAAGTAGTGGTGATCCGTCGTGGTGGTGCATCCGGTGCGGGCGAGCGCGGCCAGCGCACCCGTGGCGGCGATGCGCACCGCGTCCTCGTCGATGCCCGCCCAGATGGGATACAGCGTGGTGAGCCACTCGAACAGGGTGTGATCGGTGGCCAAGCCGCGGGTGATCCACTGGTAGAGGTGGTGGTGGGTGTTCACCAAGCCGGGAGTCAGCAGGCAGCCGCGGCCGTCGATGCGCCGCGCGCCCGCGTCGGCTTCGGGCGCCTCACCCGCGCCGACCGCCTCGATCCGGTTGCCGCGCACGACGACGTAGCCGCGCGAGTACTCGGTGCGGCGCTCGTCGATGGTTGCGATGGCACAACCGGCGATGACGGTCACCTGGTCCACGCGAGACCCGCTTCTGGTGCGTCCGCGCGCGCCACGGTGGCGTGGATCAGACCGTAGGGCCGGTCGTCGGCGTGATAGACCTCGCCGCGGTTCTCGATGCCGAAACGGGCCAGGTCGTAGTCGAAATGGTGCTTGTTCGGCGCGGCGAGCCGGATCTCGGCCAGCACCGGGTACGCCGCAAGCGCGGCTTTGCCCATCTCGAACAGCGTCTGCTGGAGCGCTTTCGAGTGCAGCGTCGCGAAGGTCTCCACCAACCGGGCCCGCACTCCCGTGTAGACCTCGTCCCAGTCGACGCCGCCGGTGTCCGCGAAGCGCCACTCGGCGACCAGCGAGGTGGCGAGCATCCGGTCGTCGGTCTGGGCGAGCACGGTGAACTCGTCGGTCAGGAATCCCGCGAACTCCGACCCGGTCGACTTGAGGATGGTCAGATCCTTGACCCCGCACACGACCCAGGCCAGCCGATCCGCACCTCTACCGGTCACGGTGACCGCCGCCGTGCGTACCTCTGGCCCCTGGCGCACCCAGGTGTGGTCGTGCTCGACCCCGCCAACCGATACCCGCTGCCAGGCGTATTCGTCGACCTCGACCCGCGCGCTGGTCACCGGCTCGACCTCGGTGACGAAGTGGTCGGCCAGCGCCAGCGCGTAGTCCTCGATCGTGCGCAGTCCCGGCTGTTTCGCGAACGCGTATGCGGTCTGCTTCTGCGTGTCGGTGGGCAGCACCTTCGCCTGGTCACCCGTGACGTACGCGCCGGCGAAATCGCCACGCAGCACCGTGGATACGTTCACGTCACGGATCTCGTGCCGCGCGGTCTGCCGGTAGATCCGGACGATCCGATTCTCCGCCTTGCCGTATCGGTGGTCCGACAGCACGATCGGCCCGGTCAGTTCCATGCTCGGCTCAGCTCCCTCGGTAGGTGGAAAAGGCGAACGGCGACAACAACAACGGGACGTGGTAGTGCCGCTCCTCGGTGACGACGAACGCGACGACGACCTCGGGATAGAAGGTTTCGACCTCGCTGCGCGCGAAATAGGCGCCGGTGTCGAACACCAGACGATAGGTTCCCGGTTCGAGCGCATCGCCCAACGCCTGGATCCGGCCATCCGCGTCAGTTTCCCCCGAATCGAGCTGCCGCGCATGCTGATACAGCGTCACCGTGACGCCCGCGGCGGGTACGCCGCGCACCGCGTCCAGCACATGGGTGCTCAACGTACTCATGACCGCGCCTCGCTGGCGCTCGGCTCCGTCATGACCACGAACGTGGCTGCGCTGACTGTTCCCTCGCTCATGACCGCTCACCCAGCAGCGCGCGCAACCGGATGCGGTTGATCTTCGCCAGTTCTGTTCGCATGACTCGCCTTTCGGTCTCGGGGTCATTGCGCAGCCGGACGGTGAGCAGCGCGAGCAGTTCCTCGGCCGACCTGCCGCTCGCGCATACCAGGTAGAGGTGTCCGAACCGTGCCTCGTAGGCGCGATTGCCTTCGGCGAGCGCCGCGCGGACCGCGTCCGCCGCACCCGCCACCCCGGCCTGTTCCCGGGCCGATGCCGCCGAGCGCGGCCGCTCTCCGATGCGGGGGTGCCCCGCGAGCGCGAGTTCCAGCTCGGATTCCGGCAATCGCTCCAGCACCGCGTCGGCGGCGTCGAGCAGCGCCTCGACGCCCTGGTAAGGACGGCCATCGACCAGAGACCGCGCGAAGCCCGGCGACGAGCAGCAGCCGAGCACCGCGGTGTAGGCCGCGTCGTCGGACAGCGCGTCGAAGGCCGCGAGTCCAGATCGCTGATCCGTCATCCGACCAGCATCGAATACGACCCCGCGGACCGCCACCGGAAACGGGACAGATCACCCTCGGCGTGTCGCCCAGGTGAACGCGGCCTGAGCACTGGTTTCACGTCGTGCGGCGCAGACCGCCCGGTATTACCGTCATAGCCATGGCTGATCAGGTCCGCCCGGCTGTCGCACCCTGCGCGGGTGTCGTTCTCGCCGCCGGCGCGGGAACACGCTACGGGCGGCCCAAAGTGCTCGCCGATGGCGGCGCATGGCTGCGTGCGACGGTGGCCGCACTGCGCGACGGTGGCTGCGATCCGGTGATCGTTGTGCTCGGCGCGACCGGCCCGACGCCGCAGATCGTCGATCTGCCGCCGGGCGTGCAGCACGTATGGGCCGCCGACTGGGCCACGGGGCTCAGCGCCGCACTACGTGCCGGTCTGATCGCCGCGGCCCGCACCCCCGCGCGCTACGCCGCGATCATGCCGGTGGATACCCCCGACATCGGCGCCGATGTAGTCGCCCGGGTCCTCGCCGCCGCACTCGCGGCACCCAGCGGCCTCGCGCGCGCTGTGTTCCATGACACACCCGGGCACCCCGTTGTTATGGCGCACAAGCATTGGAACGAGGTTTGTGGGACCGCCGCAGGAGATTCCGGAGCTCGCACCTATTTGACCGGCAGAAACGATATGGTGTGCGTCACGTGCGACGATTTGGCGACGGGGATCGATCGTGACTTTCCGGCCACGACCGCACGGTGATCGGAGCTAGCTGATGCGGGACATCATCGACGACCTGTTGCGGGTGTGGCACTCGGGCCGGACCGGTGGGCTGGCCACCATCGTGCGCACGGTGGGTTCGGCCCCGTTACCGGTGGGCTCCGCGATGCTGGTCGACCCGGACGGCGGCGTATACGGTTCGGTCGCCGCGGGCGGGCTGGAGGACATTGCGTACGAGGCCGTGCTCCAAGCCGCACGCACCGGCCGGCGCGCGATGCACCGCTTCGGGGTAGCCGGCGGCTTCGAGGCGGGTACGAACGGCGAGGGGATGATGGACGTCTTCACCGAACCGTTCTCCCGAAGACATTTCCCGGAGTTCCCCGATGTGGCCGCGGAGATCGCGGCGCACCGGAGGGTCACCGTCTTCACGGTGGTCTGGAACTCCGACGCCGACCTGATCGGCCAGCACCTGATCACCGACCGAAGACACCCGACCGAACTGGTCGCACTGCCGGATTCGGACGTATTCGTCGCCTCGTTCGCCCCACCCCCGCGCCTGATCATCTTCGGCGCCAATTCTTTCGCCGCCGCCCTCACCGTACAGGCCAAGCTGCTCGGCTACCGGGTGACGATCTGCGATTCGCGCCCCAATTTCGCTACGCCGGAAGCGTTTCCCGGCGCCGAAGTCGTGGTCGACTGGCCGCATCGCTATCTCAACACCCTCTCCGCGGCCGGTGAAATCGATAGCAGCACCGCCATCGTCGTGCTCGCGCACGATCCCACCTTCGAAATCCCGCTCCTCACCGTGGCACTGCGACTACCCGAGCTGGGGTACCTCGGCGCTATGGGTTCACGCCAGGTGCACATCCGGCGCATGGAGGACCTCCGGGCAGGCGGTTTCGGCGACGAGACCCTCGCCCGACTACATTCGCCCGCGGGCTTCGACATCGGTGCGCGCACGGCCCCCGAAGTCGCGGTCTCGATCGCGGCCGAACTTCTTGCCGCACGTGCCGCGCAACCGGCGCGACCGATCGACGCCTACAGCGGTGAAATTCCGGTCACCCCGAAAACCGCTGTCGGGCTCGGAATCTAGTTACTTCAGGCCGGGATTCTCGGCATACACCTCGCGCAGCACGGACAGGTCGAACAATTGCTCGGCCTTGATATCGATCTCCGCGGTGCGTAGCGCCGCGATATTCTGCTCGATCAGCGCGTCGGTCATCGTGAGCAGGCCATTGGCGGCCGTGTCCCGCGAGACCACCAGATCGTTCTGCGCGATGGCCTCTTTCGTCTGCTCGGCCAGATCGAGCTTCTGATCCTTGCCGTACACCTCGACCGCGAGCCGGGCCGACTCGGCTGGATCGGCAACCGCGTCCTTCCAGCCCTTGATCTCGGCGGCCAAGAACGCCTTCAGCTTGTCACGCTCCTTGTCGATGGTGGATTGCGCGACCGTCAGCGTCTCGGCGACCAACGGCAGGTTGAAGTCGGCGAACAAGAAATGCGTGTTCTGGAAGCCTTTGGCGGCCAGTACGATCGGCTCGTTGGTCACATAGCTGACCCACCCGTCGACCTCGCCGTTGGCCAGCGGGGTTGGGTCGAACTGCGCGGGCACGACGGTGACGTCGCTGGGCTTCAACCCGTTGGCGGTGAGCAGTGCGTTGAAGATCAGCTGGTTGGTGTCCTGCACGCCGATCTTGCGGCCCCTCATCTCCGCCGGCGTCCGGATCGGCTTGGCCGCGGAACTCACGATCGCGAACGGGTTCTTCTGGTAGGTGGTCGCGACGATCTTCGCCGGCAGACCCTCCAGAATCGCCGGTGCGGTGGTCTGCGGCGCCGACAGCCCCAGCCACACCTTCCCGGTGTCCAATCCCGCTTCCACGGACGTGCTCGCCGCGCCGCCCGCGATCAGGTCGACCGCACCGAAACCGGCTTCCTTGAAATAGCCTCTCGCGTCGGCGAAGTACTCGCCCGCGAATTCGATGTTCTTCAGCCAGGACAGCTGCACCGCGACCTTTCCGAATTTCGAGCCGTCCGGAGTCGAGCCGCCCGAGGTGCCGCTTGTCTCACCGCCGCAGGCGGCCAAGGCCATCGAGCCGCCGAGCACGGCCGCGGTGAGCGAGGAATAACGGAGAAAAGTGCGTCGGTTCAGGTGCCCGAACGTGGAGCGCTGCACGGGTGTCATGGGCCGAATCTAGGTGCATCGCGTTTCGAATTCTTTACTTTGAGGTTCCGAGCCTGGATTTGCGCGAATTTCGCCGGCAGACCGCGCGGTCAGTATCGTCCCGCCTCCGGCCCGAAGCGTGCGAGCACCAGATTCTCGATGACGCCGACGATCGCGTACAACACCACCGAGACCAGTGTGACGATGACGATCGAGGCCCACAGCTTGCTGTACTGGAAGGTCGGGATGGCCCGGATCAGGCTGGCGCCGAGCCCGGTCCCGCTGCCGAGCCACTCGCCGAGCAGCGCACCGATCAGCGCGCCGGGCACCGAGATCCGGGCGGCGGCGAACACCGAGGGCAGCGCCGCGGGCACGGCGACCATGCGCAACCCGGTCCACCGCGATCCGCCGTAGGCGGCCACCAGCTCCAGCGCCTGCCGCGGCGCGTTGCGCAGTCCCGCCATGATCATGACCAGGGCAGGGAAGAACACCACGATGGCGGCGAGCACGGCGACCCCAGCCAGGCCGCGGCCGAAGACCAGCACGATGATCGGGGTCAACGCCACCAGCGGCACCGAGCGCAGCAGCATCGCCACCGGAAGGAAGGTCTGCTCGACCGCCGCGAACGACACGAACAACGCGGCGACCACCAGCGCGGCCAGCATGCCCGCGCCGAACCCGATAGCCGCGTCCCGCAGGGTGATCTGAAGATCGTCGAGGATGGCCTGACGCGCGGTGTCCGCGTTGGGCGCCGTCACCAGATAGGTCCAGATATCGCCGGGTGTCTTGCCGACTCGGGGGCCGACCTGCGGGAACGCCTTCAGGAAGACGTACCAGATCAGCAGCATCAGCAGCAGCGAAGTAGCCAGCGGGAACAGGAACCGGCCGATCCGGCGCAGAACATTCATGCCGCATCGCTTCCGGGTACGCGCGCTCGTCCGCGGCTTTTCATCGCGCAGGCGGCAATCCACGGGGACACCCAGACCCGGTCGGCGCGACAGGGCGCATCGCGATCGTCCATCATCGCGCCTCCTGCGCTGTCCACGGGGCGGCCACACGGGCGGCCAGCGCCACCAGCGCGTAGCCGAGTCCGGCCAGCGCCGCGGCGGCCAGCGCCATGCCCCAGGTGCGCGGCACGTTGTACGCGGTCTGCGCGGCGGTCAGCGCCACTCCGATGCCGCTGTCCACGCCGCCGAGGTACTCGCCGATGATGGCGCCGAGCACGGCGGACGGCGCGGCGATCTTCAGCGCCGCGAAGGTGCTCGGCAGCGCCGCTATCGCCTGTACCCGGTAGAGCTGTTGCCAGCGTCCGCCACCGTAGGCGCGCACCAGGTCGAGGCTGGTGCGGTCGGCCGAGCGCAATCCGGCGACGGTGCCGACCATCGTGGTGAAGAAGCAGTACATCGCGGCGAGGAACACGGTCGGGGTGCGCCCGCCGAAGACGACCAGAATGATCGGGCCGAGGGCGAGCAGCGGCGTGCAGTAGCTCAGGATCGCCAGCTGGGTGGCCAGCGATTCGACCGGCGGGACGAGCACGATCAAGACCGCCAGCGCGATGGCCAGCCCATTGCCCCAGACGAACCCGTGCAACGCACCGACCGCGGTGATCCGGAAGTTGGGTCCGTACAAGCCCCATCCGTCGGTGTACATGGTGTGCAGCACCCGCCATGGGCCAGGTATGGTGCCGCCCGCGACCTCGAACGTCGCGAGAATCCACCACACCGCGACCAGCCCGAGCACGCCGAACACACCGCCGTAACGCTTCATGACGCGCCTCCCGCTCATGCCAGGCCTCCCTTTCCCGACTTCCCGAACAGCAGCTCGGACAGATAATCGTGCAGCTTGTGGAACTCCGGCGTGCGCATCATCTCCGGCAGCCGCGGGCGCGGCAGGTCGATCTCGACCAGCTCCAGCACCCGGCCCGGCCGCGGGCTCATCACGGCAACCACGTCGGACAGGAACACCGCCTCCGCGATGCCGTGCGTGACCATCAGCGTGGTCGCCGGTTTCTCGGTCCAGATTCGCAGCAATTCCAGATTGAGCCGCTGCCTGGTCATGTCGTCGAGGGCGCCGAACGGTTCGTCCAGCAGCAGCACGGTCGGCTTCACCACCAGCGCCCGCGCGATCGAGACCCGCTGGCGCATGCCGCCGGACAGCTGCGCGGGCTTGGCCTTCTCGAAGCCGTCCAGCCCGACCAGGCGGATCAGGTCGGCGATCTGCCCCGGCTCCGGCGTCATCCCGGCGACCTGGAGCGGCAGTTTGATGTTCGACTCCACCGACCGCCACGGCAGCAGCGCCGAATCCTGGAACGCGATGCCCAGCTCGTGGTGCCCGCGCAACTCGGCGGGCGTCTCGCCGTTGATCAACGCCCGGCCCGCGGTCGGCGTCTCCAGACCGGCGAGAATACGCAGCACCGTCGACTTGCCGCAGCCGGAGGGCCCCAGCAGCGACAGAAACGCGCCCTGCTCGGTGTGCAGATCCACGGAATCCAACGCCCGCACCACTTTCCGCCCTACCCGGAAGGTCTTGGTCAGCCCGCTGAGATGAATTCCGGTCCCCCCGGCGGTCCCGCTTTCCGTGCTCATGACGGTCACCCTAGGAGCACCCGGTTGCGCGGATATTGCGAATGGCGGCGTCAGATTGCGCAATCGTTACGGTGCGCACGAAGGCCGCCGCGCGGATTTCGAATCGCGGCGATCCGATGCGGATGAGATGCGGCCCGGCGCTGGTTGCACGACAGGTGAACCCGATCAGCACGCTGCTCGACGCCAAGCTGCACATCGCGGGCTCGGAGATCCTCTGGCGCGAAGTGATCGGCAACGGCTTCGGCCTGGCCTCCGCGATCGGCGGCATGCGGCGGCGGGTCTGGGCCTGGCCGATCGGCATCGCCGGGAACGCCCTGTTGTTCACGGTGTTCGTCGGTGGCGTGTTCAATACCCCACAGCAGCTGAACATGGCGGGGCAGGCCGGACGCCAGCTGATGTTCATCGCGGTCAGCGTCTACGGCTGGTGGCGGTGGTATGGATACGCGACCCGGGAAACCGGACTCGAGCATCGCGGGGTCGATCCGCGCTGGGCCAGTACGCGCGAACGCGTGGCGCTGGTGGCGGCGATGCTGCTGGGCACGGCGGTGTTCGCCCAGCTCTTCGCATGGATCGGCTCATACGGCCCGTGGGCCGAGGCATGGATCTTCACCGGTTCGGTCCTGGCCACCTACGGCATGGCGCGCGGTCTGGCCGAATTCTGGTTGATCTGGATCGCGGTCGACCTCGTCGGCGTTCCGTTGCTTCTGCGGGCCGGGTACTACCCGTCGGCCACCCTGTATCTGGTCTACGCGGGCTTCGTGGCCTGGGGATTCCTCGTCTGGGCCCGCAGCATGCGACCCGGCGACGAGAACCTTCGGCCACCGGTGCCGGTCGCCGCTCCGGACTGACGGGCGGCTACACCACGTCGACCCGCACGCCCGCCGCGCGGATGGTCGCCACCGCCGAGGGATCGGCGTCGGAATCGGTCACCAGTAGCTGCACCTGCTCGATGCCGCAGATGCGGGCAAGGGCCGTGCGCTCCAGCTTGTCCGCGGTGGTCACCACCAGCACCCGCCCGGAACGCCGGACCATCTCGGTGGTCACCCCGGCCTCGTCGATGTGCCTGCACTGGGCGCCGCCCTCGGCGGAGATCGCGTTCACGCCGAGGATGAGGTCGTCGAGCCGCAATTCGGCCAGCGCCCGTTCGGCCAGCGGTCCGTGCAGCTCGTAGGACTCCCGCCGCGCCACCCCGCCGAGCACGATCGTGCGCACGTGCGGCCGCAGCACCATCTCGCCCGCGATGTTCAGCGCGTTGGTGACGATGGTCAGCTGCTCGTCACCGGACAGTCCGAGGTCGGTCCGTCCGGCCAGCGCCCTGGCCACCGCCGTCGTGGTGGTGCCGCCGTTCATTCCCACCACAGCGTGCGGATCGATCAGGGCGGCGGCGTGTTCGGCGATGCGCTGCTTGGCTTCGCCGCCGGACTGCCGGTAGCGGGCGGGCAGGTCATAGGCCACGGCGGTCGCCACCACGCCGCCGTGCGTCCTGGTCGCCAGCTGCTGTTCGGCGAGCGCGGTGAAGTCGCGGCGCACGGTCGCGGCGGACACGCCGAGCCGCTCGGCGGCTTCCTCCACCGAGAGCCGTCCGGTTTCGGCGAGCAGTTCCAGCAACCGGTTCCACCGTTGCGGTCGATCGGTCGGTCCGGTCATCTCAGACCGCTCCGGTCGTGCGGGGAACCCGCTGTTTCGGTGCGCACGCGAACAATATGACCACAGGCATTCCGCTCAAGTCAGCGCCAGGCCGGCGTTCACGAAATACGCGATTTCCGCGCAGATTTCATCGAGCCCGAGTGACTCGTCCGGCGCCGTGCTCTGGACCAATTCCTGGGCTAGGGAATTGACCGCCCCGATCACCGCCAGAGCGAACAGATCGAAACGCCGCCGCGACCCGGTCTCGCCGCGCTCGATGGCGCGTTCGGCCTCGCCGACCAGCAACGCCGACAGCAGGCGGCGCTGCTGCCTGCGCCACTCCTCCACCGCGGCGCTCACGCCCACCACCTCGACGTAGCACACTCGGGCTCGGAGCGGGTCGGCGCAAGTGACCCCGAGATACGCCCGGAAACTCGCCACGACACGGGTGGCCAGCGGCTCGTCCACGGTTTCGGCGAGCGCGGCGAGCGCGCGGTCGAGGGCCCGCGCGGTGATGCGATTCGCCAGCGCGATGAGCAGTGCCTCGCGGCTGCCCATGTCCTCGTAGAAACTGCGCGTGGAGACATTGGCGAAGGAACAGAGACGCTCGATGGACGTGGCCGCGTAGCCCTGGGTGCCGAATAGTTCGAGCGCGGCGTCGATCAGCCGGGTCTGGCGCTGGGCCACCCGTTGTTCCTTGGTCAGCCCGCCGTAGTGGCGACCGTCCTTGGCTCCGTGATCCTGCCGTGTCACCATTCGATGCTACCGTGCGGCAACCGCTGGTCCGCGCCGCGAACGTCGATCCGCGACGATCCCTTTGGCTCGTCCGCGGGCGTTGGGGCCATGGACCACAAGGGATCTGGCCAAGTCCCGGCTATTTCACACTGCCCGCTGTGAGCCCCGCCACCAAGCGCTTCTCGATCACAGCGAACAGCAGCACCACCGGGATGATGCCGACGGTGGAAATCGCGAACACATATTGCCACGCCGTGTCGTACTGACCGACGAACTTGGTGAGCGCCACCGACAGCGGCTGGTTCTCCGGCGTGGTCAGCACGACCAGGCTGGCGGCGAACTCGTTCCAGCACGCCACCACGACGAAGATCGTCGCCGTGACGATGCCCGGCCACACCAGCGGCAGGCTCACCCGGATCAGCGTCTGCCACCGATTCAGTCCGTCCAGCAGCGCGGCCTCCTCGATCTCGATCGGGATCGCCGCGAAGAAACTGTGCAGGATCCACACCGCGAACGACAGGTTGAACGCCGCGTTCACCAGGATCATCGCCAGCCAGGTGTCGTTGATGCCCAGGGCGAAGAACTCCCGGATCAACCCGGTGACCAGGACGGTGGGCTGCAACATCTGGGTGACCAGCACCAGGCCGAGAAACACTCCACGGCCTGGAAAGCGATGGCGGGCCGTGTAGTACCCCGCCGGTATCGCGACCAGCAACACCAGCGCGGTGGCGCAGACCGCGATGATGATCGTGCTGGCCAGGTTGAACGGCAGCGGCGTCTCCGGCGTGTCCCACATGGTCACGTAGTTGTCCGGGTGCCAGGACTGCGGCAGATACGTCGGCGGGATGCGCAGGATCTCGGCCCTGCTCTTCAGCGAGCCGAGCACCATCACGACGAACGGCAGCAGGAAGACCGCGGCCAGCACCACCCCGACCGCGGTGAGCTCCCAGCGCCGCCTTTTGGCACGTGCGCCAACCGCGGCGGGTTGCGGCGCGCCGGGAACCTGTTCGATTCGCGCCACCTCGGTCCGGGTCGTCATCGGTCGACCTCCTTGGTCGGGCGGACCACCTTCACGTAGATCGCGATGACGACCACGATCAGCGCGAAGTTCAGCACGCTCATCGCGGCGGCCGTGTCGATCTGCTGGTTCTGCCGGATCAGCTTGAAGGTCAGCGTGGTCGTGGTGTCGGCGGAGAAGCCCGCGATGCTTCCGGTGATCACCTGCAGAATCGGCAGTGAGTTGAACACGTTGATGATGTTGATGATGGTCGCCACCGCGATCGCCGGGCGCAGCTGCGGCAGCGTGAGATAGCGGTAACGCTGCCATGCGCTCGCCCCGTCGACCCGGCCCGCCTCCTCGATTTCCGCCGGAATGGATTGCAGCCCGGCCAGAATGGTGTAGGTCGTGAACGGCACCGAGACGAACACCGCGACACCCATAGCCACGAGGAACGCCTGCGTCGGTTGCTTGGTGAAGCCGTAGCCCCGGTCCAGCACGCCGACGTCGACCAGGAACCGGTTGGCGATGCCGACGTCCGGATCGAGCAGGTAGTAGAAGATGGTCGTGGTCATCACCACCGACGCCGCCCACGGCACCAGGATCGCCATCCGCACCGCCGTGCGGCCGGGGAAGTCCTTGTTCAGGAACTTGGCCAGCGCCGCGGACAGCACCAGCGTGATCAGCACGACGCCGACCACCCAGACCACTGTGTGGACCAGCACCGAGCCGAGTTCCGAGATGCCGAACAGGGCCCGGTAGTTGGCCAGTCCGGCGCTGCCGCGGTCCTGGCCGTAGGCGCTGAGGTCCCTGGTGCTGGTCCACACCATGTAGCCGGCCGGGAAGGCGACGATGGCCGCGATCAAGACCAGCGACGGCCCGATCCACGGCAGCGCCGCGAGTATGCCTCTGCGCCGCACGCTACTTCGCGGCTTCCTGGATTCGCCGCAACACCTGTGCCGGGTCGGCGCCTTGGGCGATGGTGCCCATCTGCTGCCGGATGGCGCCCTGCGCCGCGGCCCACTTCGGGTTGTTGCTGGGATAGAACCGCGCCACCGGGAGCGTGGCGGCGAACGCTTTGGTGACCGGGTCGTCGGCGAGCGCGGCCGCGGCGCTGTGCGTGATCGGGATGAAGCCCTCGTGCTTGACGAAATTCGCGTACACGGCGGCGGAGTAGAAGTAGTCGAGGAATTTCCGGATCGACTCGGCCTTCTTGCCGTCCTTCTCGAACGCCATCAGATGATCGGCCACCCCCAGGGTGACCGGCGCGCCGGACTTGGTCGGCGACGGCGCGGTCGCGTAGCGCAGGCCGGGGTTCTTCGCGGCGATCTGGCCGATGGTGGGCGGTAGCGCCTCGATCATGCCGATCTTGCCCTGGATGAAGGCGTTGATCACGTCCTTGCGGTCGGTCGCGCCCGGATTCGGCTGTGTCGCACCCGCGTCGATGAGTTCACGCATGGCCCGCACGCCCTCCAGGTTCTCCGGGGTGTCCACGGTGATCCGGTCGCCATCCGCCCAGGCGCCGCCCGCGCCGAACGTCCAGATGGAGGTCTCCCCCTGTGCCTCCTCGCTGCCCAATGGCAGTCCGTACCCGGAGACGCCGCCGCCGAGTGCCTGGATTTTCTCGGCCGCGTCGGTCAGCTCGGCCCAGGTCTTCGGCGGCCGGGTGATGCCTGCCTTGTCGAACAGCTCGGTGTTGTAGAACAGCGTGCGGGTGGAGGCGAACAGCGGCAAAGCATATTGCGTGCCGTTCAAGGCGGCGTTCTGGGCGAATCCCGGCTGGATATCGGCTAGCACCGGCGGGGAGACGATTTCGGCCGCTGGGTAGAGCATGCCGTCGCCGGCGAAACTGGCGTAGGCGTCGATATTGAGGATGTCCGGGGTGGTGGACGTGGACTGGAGCTTGGTGCGCACCACGTCATTGATCGAGTTCCAGGACTCCATCTGCAGATTGACGGTGATGCCCGGGTTCTGCTTCTGGAACTCGGTGATGATGCCGTCCCACAGAGCCTTGGTGCCCGTCGCGCCGTCGCTGTAGGCGGGCGCGAGGAAGTTGATCGTGGTGTCGGAGTCCGCGGCATCTTTCGAACCGAACCCGCAGGACGACAGGGCCAGCGCAAAGCCGGTGACCATCGCGACTCCGGCAAGCACGCGGTGGAATGGTCTTTTCACGAGCAGAACCTTTCAGATTTACCCACCGGGCGCCAACGGAGGAACCGATGATGGGAGGACGCACCGTCCGTGCACCTCAATCTAGCCCGGTCGGTGATCATATGTGACCGGTTTGAGCGTAAATTTGACATGAACGATCACGCGGGGTGAAGCTGTTCGGGTGCCTCCCGAACACACCCCCGCGCCGTATCTGGCCACCGAGGTAGCCACCCAGCCGGACGACTGGGCGCATGCCGAGACCGTCGCCGCCGACCACCGAGCCTTGCTACCCCAACCAGGTGAGCGTGTGGCCGTGATCGGTTGTGGCACGTCGTTTTTCATGTCACAAGCGATCGCCGCGCTACGCGAGGACGCGGGTCACGGCGTCACCGACGCGTGGCCCGCCAGCGCGGTCCGCGATCGCGACTACGACCGCTACCTGGTGATCTGCCGGTCCGGAACCACCACCGAAGTGGTGCGCGCGATGCGGGCCATCCCGGCGCACGTCCCGCGGGCAGTGATCTGCTCCACCCCCGGGACACCCGTGCTCGACCTCGGCGACCCGATCCGCATCGAGCAGGTCGACGAGCAGTCGGTGGTGCAGACCCGCTTCGCGACGACCACCCTCGCCATCCTGCGCTGGCACCTGGGTGAGAACCTGACACCGGTGATCGCCCAGGCCCGCGCGGTGCTCGCCGACGATCCCGCCGAGTCCCTGGCCGCGGTGCGCGCCGCGGAGCAGATCAGTTTCGTCGGGATGGGATTCGCGGCGGCCGTAGCCGACGAAGCGGCGCTCAAGTTGCGCGAATCCTGCCAGTCCTGGACCGAGGCGTACTTGGCGACCGAATATCGCCACGGTCCGATCAGCATCTCCGCGCCGGGCCGCGCGGTCTGGGCCTTCGGGCCGCTGGAGCCGGACTTCGCCGTGGATGTCGCCGCCACCGGCGCACACCTGGAACACCGCGACATCGACCCGATGGCGGATCTGGTCCGGGTGCACCGGCTGTGCCTCCTGCGCTCCGCCGATCTGGGCCTCGACCCCGACCACCCGCGCAGCCTGAACCGCTCCGTTGTCCTGAAGTCATGACCGGGCCCGCCCTGCACGCACCGGAACCCCCGCCGCCCGACGCGGGGGTTTCATTTCCGGCCGCGTGTGCGGCGGCATGGGCGCTACCAGCAACTACTGTGCCGAACATGGGAACCGAACAGCCGGGGAGGCCCCCGCACTCCGGCGTGACCGTATCCGGTGCGGCGACGGAGTCCGCCCGCTCCGCCGCCGCACCGGACGAAGCCGAATCGCCGCGCACAAGGTCGCGCTCGGGCGCGAACGAACCCGGGGCGCCCGCAACGAAGTTCGCCCGCTCCGCCGCCGCGCCGGATCCGGCCGAGCAACGCCGGATGCGCTCACGCTCCGGAACTACCGGGCTCAGATCGCACACGACGGAGTCGAGGCCCCCCGCCCAACCGGACATGGCCGAGCAGTCCGCGACCACGCTCGGCCCGCCGGCTGCGACCCGGTCGGCCGCGCCATTGCCCGACGACGCGCTCGTGCTCGGGCTGGATGTCGGCGGAACCACCATCAAAGGCGAGATCACGGATGCCGCGGGCGCGGCGCTGGCCGTCGCCGCGGTCGCCACGCCGCGTGGCGCGGCCGCCTTCGACGCCATGGGCCGGCTGGGCGAGCGATTGCTGGCCGAACTACCGGGATCCGATCGCCGCCGCGTCGGCCGCGCGGCCGTCGTGCTGCCCGGAATCGTCGACGTCGCTCGATCCGTCGCGGTGTTCAGCAGCAACGTCGGCTGGCGAGACGTGCGCGTCGGCGACCGCTTCACCGAGCGCTGGGGCATCCCGACGCTGATCGAACATGATGTCGCCGTGGCGGGTTGGGCGGAAGGGCGTTACGGCGCCGGACGGGGCCACGAGAACGTGTGCGTCGTCATCCTCGGCACCGGCATCTCCGGGACGCTGTCCGTCGGCGGTCGACTGGTGCGCAGCGGCTACGGACAGGTCGGCGAATACGGGCACATACCCGTACGGCGCGACGGATTGCCCTGCCCCTGCGGCAATATCGGCTGCGTCGAGACCGTCGCCTCGGGCGCGGCGATCGCACGGGCCTACACCCGCCGCACGGGACGCGGGATAGACGGCGCCGCAGACGTTTTCGCGCTCATGGCCACCGACCCCGACGCCGCCGCCGTCGTCCGGGACGCGATCGACGCACTCGCCGACGGACTGGTAGGCATCGTGCACGCGGCCTGCCCCGAGCTGATCATCCTCGGCGGCGGACTCGCCGGAGCGGGCGCGGCGCTCACCGATCCACTACACCGGGCACTGGACGACCGCCTGCGCCTGGTACCCACGCCCCGGGTAGTCCTCGGTGAATTCGGCGCCCGCGCGGGCCTGGCAGGCGCCGCCTTCCTCGCACGGCAAGGCGCGCTCGCATGACGCGCAGCTGCGGGGCGACAGTTCACGGCTCAGCGGGCGTCCTACTGGACGAGGACGTCACGACGGCCCCCGTGGACCGAATCGACACACGGCCGTCCGACCAGAAGGCCGCGCCGGAACTATCCCAGCACCTGGCCCCGACGCCCCGAATGGGACTTGGCAAGCGGGGCGCCCGCGTCGTCCTGGCGCCTGCCGCAGTGTCCGCACGACAGGGAGCACTGGCATGACAGAGCACTCCGAGCTGACGATTCGGGGACGCATCGTTTCGGCGAGTGTCGTCCTGGAAGACGGTGTGGTGATGACGTGCGGGGAGCGGATCGAGGCGGTGCGGTCGTTCGCGCAGTGGCGGGCCGTCCACCCGGATTCACCCGAGCCGCCATTTTCCGGAACGCTGCTGCCGGGGCTTGTAGATATTCACAATCACGGCGGGTTCGGGCATCGGTTCGACACGGTGGACGCCGCGCAGGCGAGAGCGGCGGCCGAGTCACACCATGCGAGCGGCTCCACCACGGTGGTGGCGAGCGTGGTCACCGGACCGGCCGCGGAGATGGTGGCGCAGACCGCCGTCCTGCGCGAACTGGCCGAGGAAGGCGTGCTCGGAGGCATCCACGTCGAGGGGCCTTTCCTGGCCGAGGCCCGATGCGGAGCACAGGATCCGCGATTTCTGCGGGACCCCGATCTCGACCTGGTTGAACAACTGCTGGCCGCCGGTGGCAGGTGGCTACGCGCGATGACACTCGCGCCGGAGCGCCCCGGATACGCGGAGGTCGCAAGGCGATTGGCCGAGCACGGTGTGGTGGTCGCGCTCGGCCACAGCGACACCGACTACGAAACGTTCCGTAATTCCTTGCACCCCAATGGCTTGGGCGGCCTGGTCACTCATCTGGCGAACGGGATGCCGCCGCTGCATCACCGCGAGGCGGGTCCGGTCGCCGCGGCTCTGGTCACCGCGGCGGCAGGGGACGTGACCGTGGAACTGATCGGCGACGGTGTGCACGTCGATCCCGGCTTCGCCGCGCTGGTATTCGCGACCGCGCCGGGGCGGGTCGCGCTGGTCACCGATGCCATGCAGGCTGCCGGGCTCGGGGACGGCGAATACCGGCTCGGCCCACAGTCGGTCACGGTGCGTGACGGGGTCGCGCGAATCGCCAATGGGTCGATCGCGGGTGGGGTCAGCACGCTGTTGCGGTGTGTGGCGCGAGCGGTGCACGAATCCGATGTCCCATTGCGGGACGCGGTGCTGGCGGCCACCTGCACTCCGGCCACCGCACTAGGGCTCGCGGACGTCGGTGACCTGCGGCCCGGCTACTTCGCCGACATATTGACAGTCAGTGACAATCTCCAGTTGCGCCGGGTGCTCAGACGTGGACAGTGGTTCTCGTGATCCTCACCGTGACAATGAATCCCGCGTACGACATGACCTACCGAGTCGAACGCTTCGAACGCGGGCAGGCCCACCGGGTCCGCTCGGTGGAGCAGCGCATCGGCGGCAAGGGCATCAACGTGACGCGGGTACTGAATCAGCTCGGCAAATACGCCAGGGCCACCGGTTTCTCCGACCACGCGTTCGCGGCCGCCGCCGAACTGGAGATGCCGGTGGACTTTGTGCACGCGCTGCCCTGGGTGCGTCGCACCGTGGTGATCAGCGAATCCGACGACGGCACCGCCACCGCGCTATGGGAACCGGGCGCCCGCGTCTCCAATCCGCATGCGGCCGAGCAATTGGCCGTCCGGGTGGCCGGGCTGCTACCCGAGATCGCGGGCCTGGTCATCTCCGGTTCGTTGCCGGGCGGCATCGAACCGTCGCTTCCCGCCGAGATCGCGCGCACCGCCATCGCGGCCGACGTTCCGACCATCGTCGACGTCGACGGCGAGGCGTTGCGTCTGGCGGCCCACGTGCCGGGCATCGTGCTCACGCCGAACCGCGGCGAAATTCGTCGTCTCACCGGCGCCGAACCCGACACCGCCGACACCATCGTGAACGCCGCCTATCCCCTCGTCGAAAACGGCGTGCGCGCCGTGATCGCCACCCGCGGTGCGGAAGGAATGGTCGCGGTGACCGCCGACGGCGCGTGGTCGGCCGCGCTCCCCGAGCCGCTCGCCGGTAACCCTACCGGCGCAGGCGATTCCGTGGTGGCAGCGGTGATCGCCGCCCTTTCCACCGACTCCAGCCCGGAATGGGCGGCCGTGCTCACCGACGCGGTAGCGACCTCCGCGTCCGCCGTGGTCATCCCGGTGGCCGGTGAGATCGACCGCGGTCTGCGGACCCGCCTCACCCCGACCGTCCGAGTCGAACGTCTGGATCTACCGAAACCCCAGGACACTTCCCCATGACAATCGCTGCACGAAAGCATGAGCTATGCCGCTGACCCCTGTTCCGGAGCTGATAGCGGCGGCCCGTCCGGGCGGGCTCGGCGCGTTCAATGTGATCACCCTGGAGCACGCCGAGGCGATCGCCGCCGCAGCGGAATCCGCGAAAAGGCCGGCGGTTTTGCAGCTTTCGGAGAACACGGCGATCTACCACAGGAGCATCGCCCCGCTCGCCCTCGCCTGTTTGCGCATCGCCGCCGACAGCACCGCGGCCGTCGCGGTCCATCTCGACCACGCCACCACCGCCGAATTGGTCCATGAAGCGGTCGGCCTCGGTATCCGCTCGGTCATGTACGACGGCTCCACCCTCGACTACGCCGCCAACCTCGCCGCCACCGCCACCATCGCCCGCTGGTGCCATGACCGCGGCGTGCACATCGAAGCCGAACTCGGCGAAGTCGGCGGCAAAGACGGCGCCCACGCTCCAGGCGCACGCACCGACCCCGACGAGGCGGTCGAGTTCGTCGATGTCACCGGCGTCGACGCGCTGGCGGTGGCGGTCGGCTCCTCGCACGCCATGCACGCCCGCACCGCGGAGCTCGACAACGACCTGATCGCCTGCCTGGCGGCGAAAGTCCCGGTCCCCCTGGTACTCCACGGCTCCTCCGGCGTCCCAGACCACGGCCTACGCGCCGCAGTCGACCACGGCATGACCAAGATCAACATAGCAACCCGCCTCAATATCCAGATGACCACCGCCATCCGCACCACCCTCACCACCAACCCCACCCTCTCCGACCCCCGCAAATACCTCACCCCCGCCCGCACCGCCATCCGATCGGAAGTCGAACACTTCCTCCACCTCCTCGCCTGACCCCGCGAGTGGCACACCACGGAGGAACCTTCTCGCGTTTTGCCTCAGCGATGTGCCACTCGCCGATAAGGAGCGGCCGGCGGCGCGGGCGAGGGAGTCGGCGCCGCCGGCCGGTCGGGTGGTGGAGCAGGGCAGTTGTCCACCGGTCGAGCTGTCGGTTGGGTGCACCGACGGGGCTACTCTTCCCGGTCTGGCTGAGTGTTGCTTGTAGCCAAGCTGAGAGTCAGCTGGGAGCAGGGTGACGGCGGTTGCGGTTCTCGCTCAACTATGCGAGTTCGGCTGCTCGAATCGCCGCTGTGAATACGGACCACTCGGTGGGTGTGCAAGCCAGGACCGGCCGAGCAGCCGGTAAGCCATGAACTCGCTGTCCCGAACCAGGACTCGGTTACCGGCGAAGCAAACCTCTACGCACGCCTGACTGTCACTGGAATGGGACGACTTGAACCGGCCGGTCACTCTCCCCACGTTCATACCCGCAATGGTTTGCAGCCCACCTAGACGAGTAAGTCCGAACGCCTGTCAGTGGTCATAGGCGATCAAGGATCGGGTGATCGGTTGTCCGGTGGTGTGGTTGTGCCAGATCGCGG
>NZ_JBFAYO010000015.1:80538-181468 GCF_040681325.1 Nocardia sp. NPDC051787 | reverse complement strand
GCGCCGCCCCCCCGGGGGGCCCTTGGCCGGCGGGGCGGGCGGCCCCGCGGCGCGCCCCCCCGGGCCGCGAACGGGCAATGCACGGTCTCGCTGCGCTCGAAAGCGGGGGTTTGGCCGGGTCGTTGCGTTGGCGCTGACCCGATCGGCAGCCATCTCGGCTATATGGGTGTCACCCAAGTGGTGATGTCGGCGTGCACGACCTCCAGGCCGTGCTTGTCGTAGATCGACACCGGCACCACCAGCTCGCGGCCTTCGGCGTAGGTCGCGAAGTCGGGCACCTGCGCCAGCTTCGCGACCGCGCGCAGACCGGTCTCCGCCTTGGCCAGGTACTGCACATTCATCGCCTTCGGAATCCACCGGTGTGTCGCGGGAACGGTCGCCTCGCTCAGCATGCCCATCGCGACCTCGGCCAAGTTGCACGCCGCGATGGCATGAAAAGTGCCCAGATGGTTGTGGATGCCGAACCATTTCGGCGAGGTCACCTCGCACAGCCCCGGTTCCAGCCGGACCACGTTCGGCAGCACCGTGCCGAAGTACGGCACCCGAGCCACCATCCCCAGCGAGAACAGGGTGTGCCCCAGCCGGTTGTCCGGCAGCTTCTTCCAGCCGCGATAGGTCGCGGTCTCGTTCGCCATGGGCGATATCTTACTCGCAAGTAAGTTCACTGTGCGCACCTGATTTGAAGTGTCGGCGGGGCGTCGGGCATACTGTTCGGGTTGCCTTGCACCGGGCCGTGTCTGTTTCCCTGTGAAACGGGTGGTCGGGCAGGGCGAGCAGTACCCCATCGTGTACCTCGCCGGGATTCTGGCGTGGGTACGTCCGGGACAGTGTTCCAGGCCTGAGATGCTTTGCGATCCAGAGCCGAGGAATGAGCGGACGGGCGACACGCCCGACCGCGTGGACCGGAGAACCATGACAGATGAACAGCGGCGAGGACCGGGCATGCCCGGTCGCGGTCTCTCGACTGAGACGTCTTCGTGTGTTCGGGCTGTGCAAATTGAGGGTGGTCCAGATAGCTGGCTAGCCGGCTTCCGGATCACGAAGGAAAGCGGAGAAAAGGACACTTAGCGTGGCGGGACAAAAGATCCGCATCAGGCTCAAGGCCTATGACCACGAGGCGATCGACGCATCGGCGCGCAAGATCGTGGAGACGGTGACCCGCACCGGGGCACGCGTCGTCGGCCCGGTGCCGTTGCCCACCGAGAAGAACGTGTACTGCGTCATCCGTTCGCCGCACAAGTACAAGGACTCGCGCGAGCACTTCGAGATGCGCACGCACAAGCGCCTTATCGACATCCTCGACCCGACGCCGAAGACGGTGGACGCGCTCATGCGCATCGACCTGCCGGCCAGCGTCGACGTCAACATTCAGTGACGGGGACTCGAGAAATGACTGACAACAAGAGCAGGCCGGCCGCCGGCATCCTGGGCACCAAGCTCGGTATGACCCAGGTCTTCGACGACAAGAACCGCGTCGTTCCCGTGACCGTCATCAAGGCGGGGCCGAACGTCGTCACCCAGATCCGCACCGAGGAGCGCGACGGCTACAGCGCCGTCCAGGTCGCGTTCGGTGCCATCGACCCGCGCAAGGTGAACAAGCCGGTTTCCGGCCAGTTCGCCAAGGCCGGTGTCACGCCCCGCCGCCACGTCGCCGAGATCCGCGTCGCGGACGCCTCCACCTTCGAGGTCGGCCAGGAGATCAACGCCGACGTGTTCGAAGAGGGCAGCTACGTCGACGTCACCGGCACCAGCAAGGGCAAGGGCTTCGCCGGCACCATGAAGCGCCACGGCTTCCGTGGTCAGGGCGCCTCGCACGGTGCGCAGGCGGTGCACCGCCGCCCGGGTTCGATCGGTGGCTGCGCCACCCCCGGCCGCGTGTTCAAGGGCATGCGCATGTCGGGCCGGATGGGTAACGACCGGGTCACCACGCAGAACCTGTCGGTGCACAAGGTGGACGCCGAGAACGGTCTGCTGCTGATCAAGGGAGCGATCCCGGGTCGCAAGGGCGGCGTCGTGATCGTCAAGAGCGCCGTGAAGGGTGGTGCGCACGCATGACCAGCCTCGAGAAGAAGGCCAACCTCACGCTGCCGGTCAAGGAGATCGGCGGCAAGACCAACGGCACCGTCGAGCTCCCCGCGGAGATCTTCGACGTCACCGCCAACGTCGCGCTGATGCACCAGGTCGTCGTGGCCCAGCAGGCCGCGGCCCGCCAGGGCACCCACGCGACCAAGACCCGTGGCCAGGTGCGCGGTGGCGGCAAGAAGCCGTACCGGCAGAAGGGCACCGGTCGCGCCCGTCAGGGTTCGACCCGCGCGCCGCAGTTCACCGGCGGTGGCACCGTGCACGGCCCGCAGCCGCGCGACTACAGCCAGCGCCTGCCCAAGAAGATGAAGGCCGCCGCTCTGCGTGGCGCCCTGTCCGACCGGGCCCGCAACGAGCGCATCCACGTGATCACCGAACTGGTGGCCGGTCAGACCCCGTCCACCAAGACCGCCAAGACCTTCCTGGCCGAGCTGTCGGACCGCAAGAAGTTCCTGGTCGTGGTCGGCCGCGAGGACGTCGCCGCGTGGAAGAGCCTGGCGAACCTGCAGAACGTGCACCCGATCGCTCCGGACCAGCTCAACACCTACGACGTGCTCTACAGCGACGACGTGGTGTTCAGCGTCGAGGCGCTCAACGCGTTCGTGCACGGCCCGGCCGAGGCTGCACAGGAGGAGAGCAAGTGACCACCATCGCCGACCCCCGCGACATTCTGCTGGCGCCGGTCATCTCGGAGAAGTCCTACGGACTGATCGAGGAAGGCACCTACACCTTCCTGGTGCACCCGGACTCCAACAAGACGCAGATCAAGATCGCCGTGGAGAAGGTCTTCGGTGTGAAGGTGACCAGCGTCAACACCGCCAACCGTCAGGGCAAGCGCAAGCGGACCCGCTTCGGTTACGGCAAGCGCAAGAACACCAAGCGCGCGCTCGTGACCATCTCGGCCGACAGCAAGCCCATCGAGATCTTCGGAGGCCCGGTCGCGTAAGCGCCCGGGATTCCAGAAAGCAGAGAAGAACTCATGGCAATCCGTAAGTACAAGCCGACAACGCCGGGCCGTCGTGGCGCCAGCGTCTCGGACTTCGCCGAGATCACCCGGTCGACCCCGGAGAAGTCGCTGCTGCGCCCGCTGTCCAAGTCCGGCGGCCGCAACGCCCACGGCCGGATCACCACCCGCCACCGCGGTGGCGGCCACAAGCGTGCCTACCGTCTGATCGACTTCCGTCGCCTGGACAAGGACGGCATCCCGGCCAAGGTCGCGCACATCGAGTACGACCCGAACCGGACCGCGAACATCGCGCTGCTGCACTATGTGGACGGCGAGAAGCGCTACATCATCGCCCCCAAGGGCGTGACGCAGGGCACCCGCATCGAGTCCGGCCCGACGGCCGACATCAAGCCGGGCAACAACCTGCCGCTGCGCAACATCCCGACCGGTACCACCATCCACGCGGTGGAGCTGCGTCCGGGCGGCGGCGCCAAGCTGGCTCGTTCCGCCGGTATGAGCATCCAGCTGCTGGGTAAGGAAGGCCCCTACGCCACGCTGCGTATGCCCTCCGGTGAGATCCGCCGCGTCGACGTGCGCTGCCGCGCCACCGTCGGCGAGGTCGGCAACGCCGAGCAGTCGAACATCAACTGGGGCAAGGCCGGCCGCATGCGCTGGAAGGGTCGCCGCCCCACGGTCCGTGGTGTCGTCATGAACCCGGTCGACCACCCGCATGGTGGTGGTGAGGGCAAGACCTCCGGTGGTCGCCACCCGGTCTCGCCGTGGGGTCAGCCGGAAGGCCGCACCCGCAAGCCCAACCGTCCGAGCGACAAGCTCATCGTCCGCCGTCGCAAGACCGGCAAGAAGCGCTGAAGGAGGAGGTAAGAAATGCCACGCAGCCTCAAGAAAGGCCCGTTTGTCGACGACCACCTCCTGAAGAAGGTGGACGTGCAGAACGAGAAGAACACCAAGCAGGTCATCAAGACCTGGTCGCGTCGTTCGACCATCATCCCCGATTTCATCGGGCACACCTTCGCCGTCCACGACGGCCGCAAGCACGTGCCGGTGTTCGTCTCGGAGTCCATGGTCGGGCACAAGCTCGGTGAGTTCGCGCCGACCAGGACGTTCAAGAGCCACGTCAAGGAAGACCGGAAGAGCAAGCGGCGATGACGACTGAGACTCAGAACCCGACTGCGCGCGCGACCGCCAAGTACGTTCGCGTCACCCCGATGAAGGCGCGCCGTGTCGTGGACATGGTCCGCGGCAAGCGCGTCGAGGACGCCCTCGCCCTGCTGAAGTTCGCGCCCCAGGCCGCGAGCGAGCCGGTCGCCAAGGTCGTCGCCAGCGCTGCGGCCAACGCCGAGAACAACCTCGGCCTGAACCCGGCCACCCTGGTCATCTCGACGGCCTACGTCGACGAGGGCGCCACCATGAAGCGGTTCCAGCCCCGTGCCCAGGGCCGTGCGTTCCGCATCCGCAAGCGCACCAGCCACATCACCATCGAGGTCGAGAGCATCCCCACCGCCGGTGGATCCACTCGTAACCGCCGGAAGGGAGGGGCAAAGTAAATGGGACAGAAGATCAACCCCCACGGCTTCCGCCTCGGTATCACCACCGATTGGAAGTCGCGTTGGTACGCGGACAAGCAGTACGCGGACTACGTGAAGGAAGACGTCGCGATCCGCAAGCTGCTGGCCACCGGCATGGAGCGGGCGGGCATCTCGAAGGTCGAGATCGAGCGCACCCGTGACCGTGTCCGGGTGGACATCCACACCGCGCGTCCGGGCATCGTGATCGGCCGCCGCGGCGCCGAGGCCGACCGCATCCGCGCCGAGCTGGAGAAGCTCACCGGCAAGCAGGTGCAGCTGAACATCCTCGAGGTCAAGAACCCGGAGTCGGATGCGCAGCTGGTGGCGCAGGCCGTCGCGGAGCAGCTGTCCAACCGTGTGGCGTTCCGTCGCGCGATGCGCAAGGCCATCCAGTCGGCCATGCGTTCGCCGAACGTCAAGGGCATCCGCGTGCAGTGCTCGGGCCGTCTCGGTGGCGCGGAAATGTCGCGCTCGGAGTTCTACCGCGAGGGTCGGGTGCCGCTGCACACGCTGCGTGCCGACATCGACTACGGCCTCTACGAGGCCAAGACCACCTTCGGTCGCATCGGCGTGAAGGTCTGGATCTACAAGGGCGACATCGTCGGTGGCAAGCGTGAGCTGGCCGCCGCTGCCGCCGCGCCCGAGCGTCCGCGCCGGGAGCGGCCGAGCCGCCCGCGTCGGTCCGGTTCCTCCGGCACCACGGCGACCAGCACGGAGGCCGGGCGCGCCGCCACCGCGGTGGCCGATGCTCCGGCAGAGACACAGGAGGGCTGACGCATGCTGATGCCTCGTAAGGTGAAGCACCGCAAGCAGCATCACCCGGGCCGTTCCGGCATGGCCAAGGGCGGCACCTCGGTGGCGTTCGGCGAGTACGGCATCCAGGCGCTGGAGCCTGCTTACGTCACCAACCGGCAGATCGAGTCGGCGCGTATCGCGATGACTCGCCACATCCGCCGTGGCGGCAAGATCTGGATCAACATCTACCCGGATCGTCCGCTGACCAAGAAGCCCGCCGAGACCCGCATGGGTTCGGGTAAGGGTTCGCCGGAGTGGTGGGTCGCGAACGTGAAGCCCGGTCGGGTCATGTTCGAGATGAGCTACCCGAATGAGGAGACCGCTCGTGAGGCCCTGCGCCGCGCGATGCACAAGCTCCCGATGAAGTGCAGGATCGTGACCAGGGAGGAGCAGTTCTGATGGCTACCGGAACACCGGCCGCAGAGCTCCGCGAGCTCACCGAAGAGGAGTTGGTTGCCAAGCTGCGCGACTCCAAGGAAGAGCTGTTCAACCTGCGCTTCCAGATGGCGACGGGTCAGCTGGACAACAACCGTCGCCTGCGCGTCGTCCGTCACGAGATCGCGCGCATCTACACGGTCATGCGTGAGCGTGAGCTCGGTCTGGCCACCGGACCCGCTGGCAAGGGAGACGCCGCATGAGCGACAAAGTAGAAGGGCAGCGCGGCACCCGCAAGGTGCGTGTCGGTTACGTTGTCTCCGACAAGATGAACAAGACGATCGTCGTCGAGCTGGAAGACCGTAACCGGCACCCGCTCTACGGCAAGATCATCCGCACCACCTCCAAGGTGAAGGCGCACGACGAGAACGAGATCGCCGGCATCGGCGACCGCGTCCAGCTGATGGAGACCCGCCCGCTGTCGGCCACCAAGCGCTGGCGGTTGGTCGAGGTCCTGGAGAAGGCGAAGTAAGCCTGCTCCACGGCTGACAAGTCGAACAACGAAGGCCCGCTTCCCGTTTCGGGAAGCGGGCCTTCGTCATCGGAGCCTCCGAGCCGCCGATCCCCGATGACTGGAATTCGATTCGCCGAGCAATTATTCGAGCGATTGCGTGCCAGACACGATGTTGCCCGCGTTGTCGACATCCTGGCCGACGAGCCTGGACAGAGACAGACGCATGACCTCCTGCATGTCCTTGACCATCTCGATTTCCTCGCGGATCGCGGTATCGAGGTCATGTCCCTGGCTGATGAACTTTCCTTGGAGCGCTTTCGCCATGTCGAAATCGCCGAAGCCGGAAACGTTCTTCGTTCGGTCGACGAGCAGGAACAGGAGTCTTGTAGATCGGCGATGCGCTGCGTGCACGCATTGAGGCATTGACGGGCCACGGCCTCGTTGTCGAGGTGGAGTTCGCCAGACCTGGCCTGCTCGGCGAACTTCGACCACTGCGTTGCTTGGTCGTCGGCCATGTGCCCCTCCCAGTTCGGTCGGTTCCTATTTGGGCAGATGGGGGATCAGCTGAGCAGCGACCGCAGGCAGCGACTTGCAGGGATCAGGCAAGCCGTCCACTCCAGGCAGATTCACCAATGCGATTTGCACACTGCCCTGCGCCGTGGTGAACACGACATCGCACTTGAGGTCTTTGGAGCCACCGGCCACCCGGAACTGCTCACCAGCGCGGCGGGCGATCGTCACGTTCTGGAACTCGACGTTTCCTGGTTTACCGCGGTAGTCGTCGATGCTGCGCGCCGAGGAGTACACCGTGATCGCGTACTGGTCCCCTTTCCAGGCGCAGATCTCCCACCCGGACTGTGGTACCCCACCGATCCCACTTTCCTGGCTCGCCGGATCGACACCGGCCGCGCGGATGGCGTCGTCGGGGATCGTGCATGGGTTGTACAGGGCAGCTCGAGCTGGACTGGCGGCCGTCGTCTTGTTCTCGTTTATCCACGGCGCTACCGCCGCATGCGACAAGTCCGGGAGCCAGTGCGGCCATTAGCCGTGGGCTCATATCTGGCGGCACAATCCTGCCGAAGTGGACCAGCGTCTGATAGGCCACCCGCTTCCACGCACACCGGTCGATGCGGCATTCGTGGTGTCTTCGCATCTGCTGGTGTGCCAACTCGGCATCGGCGAACCTGCAGATCGCCGGTGGGGTGACGATCCTGTCTCTGCTCGGTCCGCTCGCGGTGAACTTCTCCAACTGCATCCCTAGCGCCTCCCTGTTCGATCGTGGTAGGCGCCTGGAGCCGGGCTGTCAGTGCCGATCCTTTCAGCCGCTACAGCTCCCGATATGGTGAGTTGGCTTGCAGCACAACCGACTCCAGGCGTCGGGATAACGCTAAGAAGGTGTGAGCGCGACGACCTGGTCTCGGAGACCGGGTCGCCCCTCGGTCCGGGTCAGGTGTCGATGCCGAGCCGTTGGGCCAGGACGACGGCTTGGGCGCGGTTGGCCGAGCGTGTGCTGTGCAACAGACGGCGCACCATTTCCTGTGCGCCGACATTGCGGTCGAGATCCTCGGGCGCCACACGCTCGGCGTTCAGTAGATGCAGCAACGTTCCGGTTTCCTCGCGGCGCAACTCATATGCCCGCGCGAGGTCCAGAGCAAGGGTGAAATGCCTTTCCACCGAGAGGCATTCGGACGCATCGAGCTGGTCCGCGATTCGAAGTGCTTCCGTCGAGTCCCCCGCTTCCAGCTCGATCGACACCGAGTGGAGCCCCACATTGAATCGGCTGAACATCGTGTGGCCAACATTGCCCGCATCTTTGGCGTGCACCGCGAGAGGACATACGGTGTTCAAGCGGTTCCGCGCTGCCCAATGCCGACCTGCCCGTGCTTCGGCGACCGTAGCTACGAGATTGAGCGCACCTGCCAGCGCGATCGACGCCGCAGAGGTACCGGACTCAGCCACCACCTCCTCAGCGGCAACGACAGCAAGTTCGACAGCCGCCTCATACTCGTTCGACATCAGCAACGTGTGGCCGAGATTCCAACGCGCTATTGCCACCCGAATCGGGTCGTCGGCATCCTCAGCGGCGCGTAAGCCGCGGTCAGCGACTAGATTCGACAGGTCAGTACGACCGACTCGACGGGTGACAGTCCGAAGCAGGCCGTACAGGTCGGTTGCGATCACCGCGACCTGTCGGCGCTGCGGTGCTCGTCTTAGACCGCGCAGGGTCGCTTCGGTATCTCCGATCAATTCGGGCAGCACCGGGAGCAACTCGCTGTAACGGTGACTGCTTGTCAGCCATATCTGCCAGGCATGTTGAACCCGGTCGGACAGTTCGCCGAGATCGACGACGCTCCCGCGGCCGGACATGAGCGCAAAGGCCAAACGGTCGCCGCTGGTGGATACCGATTTGGGTACTTCGGCAGGGGAATCGCCGAGCAGTATCCCTACCGGGACGCCCAGAACCGATGCCAGCGATCGCAACACCCCCGCGCTGGGGGTCTTACGACCACGCTCGACTTGGCCGAGATAGTCGGTGCTGATACCCGCCAACCCAGCAATGACCGCCTGCGTACGCCCGCTCCGCTCACGATGCAGCCGGATCCGGGCACCGATATCGTCATTCGACAGCGGCGACAAGGTCATGCAGGTCACAGTAGGACCGGGAGGTACGGGTTCGCATGGAATACGCGCACTGCGACACCGAAAGCGTGCTGGTGCTCTGGGACATCGACCACACTCTGATCGAGACCTGTGGCGTCGGCCGTGCCGCGTTCGCTGCCGCCTTCGAACAGGTGACTGGACGGGCCCTTGAACAGATGCCGCACATCACCGGCCGCACCGAACCCGACATCTACGCGGCGAGCGCCGAACTGCACGAAATACACCGGCCGCCGCCGTTCAGCGTCTTCGCCGACAGTCTCGCAGCGGCCTATCGTGCGCGGCAGGACCAACTACGTCGGCACGGTTGCGTGATGCCCGGGGCCAAAGATGCGTTGACTCACCTGGCCGGTGTCTACGGTGTGCGGCAGTCCGTGTTGACCGGAAACACCCGAGCGGTATCTCGGATAAAACTTGAAACTTTCGGCTTGCACGTTTTCCTCGATCTGGAAACCGGCGCATACGGCGACGACAACGGGCACCGACCCGAGTTGGTTTCCATAGCACAATCTCGCGCCACCTCCCGGTACGCGAGCGAGTTCGACCAGCGGAACACCGTTCTCATCGGCGACAGTCCCGGCGACATCGAGACCGCGGTCAAAGGCGGGGCGCACATCATCGCGGTCGCCGCCGGAGGCACGCCCGCATCGAGTTTGGCCGACGCTGACCTGATACTTGATGACCTGACTGACGCACAGGCCGTTGCGAAAGCAATTCACGCACTGGTGCATACGGAGTAGACAGCTGGTTGTGCCGATAGGGTGGAGCGACGCGCGGCGCTGGGGCCGCGACGAGAGCGCCGAAGACGCTTCCTGCTCCGCTTCACATTTCGGGAGGCGGGCCTTCGTTATTCCGGTGGTGCACCCGGACGAGATGTGGTGCTGGAGGGCAGGTCGTGACATCATCCGGGCATACTTCGGACGGCGTCGTTTGCTGGAGGCGTCACCGGCACACCTAAATCAGGAGACAGCTCAGGGGATTCGAGTTCCCAGATCATCGGTATCGCGATTCCGGTCGTTCCAGGTTGTGCCAGGTGTCGCGAACGATATATTCGATATCGGAATGGGTTGGATACCAAGATAATTCGGCTATCGCCTTGGCGGGATCGCTGATCAGTGCTGCGGGCTCGGATGCCGGCGGGCGATGCACAAGGCGGATGTGGTGGCCGGTCACCCGCTCGACCGCAGCGACGACGTCGAGAATGCTCGTGCCGTGACCACTACCGATGTTGTACCGCGTAGGCTTGCCCAAGCGCGGCATGTTATCGACGCAAGCGACGAAAGCCGCGGCAGCATCGGCGATGTGCAGGTAGTCCCGGACCGTGCTGCCGTCGCCGTTGATTTCCAACGCAGATCGGTCCCTCGCGGCAGCCAGTGCCCTGGGAACAAGACGCGTCGGATCGGGGTCGACACCGCCCGCCACGTTCAGCAGGCGCAATATCACGGCTGACAAGTTCCCGGTTGCCGCCTGTGCGTGAATCGCCAGCTCGGCCGCGAGCTTGCTTGCCGCGTACGGGTGCTGTGGCGCGTCGGGCAGATCCTCCGTCATCGGCTGGCGCTCAGGAGTGCCATATATCGACCCGGTGGAGGCGAATACGATCCGCGGCACCTCAGCAGCGGCTATAGCTGCGAGCAGTGTGATTGTCCCGCCCGCGTTCACCCGGAAATATCGGAGCGGCTCGACTGCCGACTTCCGAGTACGAGTGAGTCCCGCGAGATGGCATACCGCATCGACTCCGTCGAGTGCCTGTCGGAGGCCGCCCTCATCGAGCACATCGGCGACCCGAGTTGCTGTGTGCATCGATGATTCGGCGGTATGCACCATCGCGATCGGCTCGTGTCCGGCTGTTTCGAGTGCCGCGACGACCGCCCGGCCGAGGTAGCCGTTCGCACCGGTAACGAGGACGCGCATCTCCCCATCCTGGCACCAGGGCGGCGGTAAGTCCGGCGGCTCGTGAGCCGAGACGCAGAGCTCCGCGAGCTCACCGAAGAGGAGGGTGGCCTCGTTCGTCACGAGATCGCGCGCATCTACACGGCCTGCGTGAGCGCGAACTCGGTCTGGCCACCGGACCCGAGGTGGTAGGCAGTCGTCGCTCGATGAGTCGAACATAGTGGTATCAAATCTGATATCATAAACGTATGGCCTGGACGATGCGGTTGCCCGAGGACGAAGAGGCGGCGCTCAACGCGCAAGCCGATGCCGAGGGGCGCTCGAAGCACGAAATCACCCGCGACGCAGTTCGGGCGTACCTCATGCGGCATCGCAAATGGGAGTCTCCGCTGCTCAGCGATGACGAGACCTTTGATCTGGGTGGGCCTATCGATAAGGACGACATCCGCAACGCGATGAATCGGCCCGCATGATCGTCGTTGCCGATACCTCGGGAATCCTGGCGCTGTTCAATCGTTCGGACCCCGAGCATTTCGGAGTGCGTCGAGCTGCGGATTGGGCAAGTGCCATTGTGGTCAGCCCGCTGGCACTCACCGAGGTGCACCATGTGGCAAGCGTTCGGGCAGGCCGCAAAGTGGCCGACAGCATCTTGTCTCTGCTTGCCGGACGAGTCGCCTCAACCCGCATAGTGATTGCGAGCGTCGATGCGGCGCAATTGCATCGCGCACTCGGTGTCCGCGCGCGCTATGGCAGCCTGGATCTCGACTTGGTGGATGCGGTCTGTGTGACCTTGGCTGACGAATTCGACACTGACGCCATCCTCACCCTGGACAGGCGTGATTTCCGGGCGTTGCGTCCTCTTGGTCGGTACCCCGCGTTCCGGATCCTGCCAGACGATCTGAGCTCAGCGCCGTAATGAACTGACGGGCGCTTGCCGAGATTGCTGTCCGGTGCGATCTGCTCGTGCGGCACGGCTCCTCATCCAAGCCCCAGGCGGATCGAACGATGCATTTGCGCGGTCGCGGCGGTTGCGTTTTCGGCCCTGGTCGGCGGGTAGGCCTTGGATATGACCCGGAAGGAATACCGGAGGAGCAAGGGGCGGTCCGGCCGCAGCTCCGACCCACCGGACGGCAGGCGCGGAAATGGGGTCGTGTGGGAGACACGCTGATGGCGAGCATCGATGTGGAGATCACACACGCGGACCGGGTGCTGTTCCCGGCCGATGGCATCACGAAGGGCGACCTGGTCGACTACTACTCCGGGATAGCCGCGGTGATGTTGCCGCACCTGAAGGACCGACCGCTGATGCTGCAGCGGTTTCCGCGCGGCATCGGGGAGGAGGGGTTCGTGCAGAAGGATTTCGCCGATTCACTGCCGGACTGGATGGAGCGGGCAGAGGGCGGCACCGTAATGCACGCCCTCGCCGAGCGGCGCGAGGCACTCGAGTGGTTGGCAAACCAGGGACTGCATCACCCCGCATGTCTGGCTGGCACGGCAGCGTCGGCCGGACAATCCTGACCGACTCGTGTTCGATCTGGAGCCGGCCGACGGCGACTTCGCAACGGTGCGAGCGACGGCGCGCGCCCTCGGTGACGCTCTGCACGATCTCGGCCTGGTCCCCTAAGTACAGACGACCGGATCGCGGGGGCTGCACGTCGTGGTACCGCTCAGAGCAGACGCCGACTTCGACACAACCCGGCAGTTCGCACGCGAAGTCGCCGAGCTGGTCGTCGACGACGATGCTGCGCATCGCACCGTCGAGGTGCCTAAGGACAAGCGCGGCGGTCGGCTGTATCTCGACGTCATGCGCAACGCCTACGCGCAGACCGCGGTCGCGCCGTACGCCGTGCGGGCCCGCCCTGGCGCACCGGTGGCCACCCCGCTCGAATGGGACGAACTGGATAGCGGTGGCATGCGGCCGGACCGCTTCACGATCCGCGACGTGCTCGAGCGAATGGCCGGGCAGCGCGATCCGTGGGCCGACCTGAACCGGCACGGACGCTCGCTCTCCGGCCCTATGCAGCGCTTATCAAAAATGCGAGGCGATTCTGGGTAAACGTCACCCCAGCTTTTCGGCGTGGGGTCGTCTGCATTCGCCTTCGGAGATCGTCGCTGCCTACCACCACGGTGTGTCAGGGCGGTTCTTCAGTAGTTCGAGGATCGACTGCATGAATTCCTTGAAGCTGTTGTGTTTGTCAGGTTCCGCACGATGCACTTTCATGCCCGCGAGTGGTGGTCGTGGTCCATGCTCTGAATTGACCTGCCCTGCAGGTGAATCCCCCCTTGAAACCGCCCGTTCGGGAAGGACGCCAGCACGGCCGCATGGCACGAGCCAGAGGTTGGTCAGCTCGGGACAGTGACAGCGCGGTGGCCCTGGCCGCATTCGGCGAAGGTGACCCGATGGCAAACGGTTCAGCCGATCGATGTCGGTGACGGAGCCCGACCAGTGTCAGCGGGCGGTGCGGTCCTCGTGCTCGTCGGCCGGGTGGTCTCGGATAGGTCTTGCGTTATACGTATACATCTACTTATAGTGAGTTCCAGCGGGACGCTGTGGGTTCAGCGTCGCGGACAACATCAAATCGACTCCGGTGCAACGGGATCCGCGATGGGGCCGTTGGCGGTAGACGCATGCTTGCATGCGCATTCACCTATGAAACGGGGAATTGTCATGACCAGCGATCCGAACAACCTGACCAGCGCAGACGTCGTGGACGAGGCGGCTTGTGGCGTGAGCTTCACGAAAGGGGACACCGAGCCGGGTGGGGTGGAGGATTTTCGCGAGATCGTCCTGAAGGTCGGGCCGGGAGGTGTGCGCAGGCAGCGTTTCTTCGGCACGTTGCTCGGGGAATCGCGGGAGTACACCAAGGTCGGGATGGACGTGGTGCGGGTCTATGTGAGCCGCAAGGGGAAGTTCGTGGTGCACCGGCAGGAATCGAACTGGCGCGAGATGGCCGCGGCGACCGACTGGACCGACTGGAAGAACTGGGGGCGCGTCCTGGTCGGGTTCACCGGCGCCGACCGCGAATGGGGTGACTACACGGTGGAAATCGTGGATACGCCCGCCGAATTGGAGGGCCGGATTCCGGCCCACATCTACCGGACGGTGGTCGACGTGGCCGAGAACCCGAGTTCGCAAGACCTCCAGATCTGAGATCTCTCAGCTTTTACGAATCCGGAAAGGATTTCTTCGCACATGTTCGCACGACTGGGGGCCGTGGTCGTCCACAATCCGTGGAAGGTGATCGGCCTGTGGGTGCTGCTCGCCATCGCGGTGGTGGCTTCGGCGCCGGAACTGAAATCAACGACCGACCAATCCGCCTTCCTGCCTCCGCATTACGAGTCCATTCAGGCATTGGAGATGCAGCAGGAGGCATTTCCACAGAGCTCTGCGCCCGCGGCGATCATCGTGTTCGCCAGGCAGGACGGGGCGGCGCTTACCGAGGGTGATTCGGCCTCGGTCGCATCGATCGGCACCGAACTGCTCGGCGCGCGGATCAAGGACGTCACCGCGATCCAGCCGGTGCCGCCCTCGGAGAACCGGCTGATTCAGATCATTGCCGTGCAGATGACCAAAGTTATTTGTCAATACCGGGTGATATCCTCCGGTGGCCGGGAGGGTGTGGCGCCGAAGTCATTCGACCCGAACCGGCCACTGGATCGTGATTACGCGGTGGAGTTGTGCCGCGGGCGGATCGAGGAGAAGTACGTCGCCGACCAGCGTCCGGTGCAGATGTTCGACGTGAAGGTGGTGGAGGCCGGCGGCCGATGGACGGTCACGGGCACCGCGCAGGGGAGGGGCAACCCCAGAGGCGGGGAGATGGCGAAGATGTCATTTCAGTGCGTGTCAACGAACGACGGGACACTAAGGACTGAGCTCGTGGGGTTCGACGCCGTCCGCTAGCCCGTGCACGCGGCGCGGTGTATCCGCTTCAGCTCCTCGGTATCCTCCGAACTGATCCAGCGGCCGTCGTAGATCACCTCATGGCAGTCGCCACATTCGAAGTGCGTCCAGCCGTTGCGGTAGACGAAGCCTGGGTCACCGGACTCGGCCTCACGCATGCCAGCGGTGCCGTCGCTCATGGCTTCGATTCTCTCATCTGAGTAGTCCACTACTCGCACAACGCCCCCGCAGGTCTCCGGATCTACGGGGGCGACCTTTTCGTGTCCGGGCACAGAACCGCCCCGATCCTGGTGCGGGGGATCGGGGCGGGCTGCTCTCGTGCAGGAAGCAGACTGCACGAAACTCTATCGGCCGCGGTCGAGTCCCCGGCTCTGCTCCGGCCCATGGCGCCCACTACGCGCGACCCGCGGAGTGGTGTCATCGGGACGGTGCCGGACCGCAGAATCCGGCGGCTGCGCCTGACCATCCCCCAACAGCTTCACAACCTCCGGCGGAAGACGCTGGCCGAGCTCACGGAGCTGAGCTTCCCGCCGCTGAGCGGCCTCCCGCGCCTGCTCCGCCGCCACGCGCGCATCCTCACGCGCCTTCTCCTCACGCTCAGCCGCCTCGCGGATGTTGTCGATCTGCTGCGCCGTGCCGTGGTCGCGGTCCTTCTGAATGAGGTCCATCGCCAGTAGCCAGTCTTTGGCTTCCTTCTCCGGCAGCCCCTTCGCGACTTCACTGTTCGCGATGTCCTGGAACATCTGACGCTCTACGTTCTGCACGTTGCCGAGCGCGTTGCCCAGCGCAAGGTGCTGTTGCCGCAGCTGCTCCACCTCCAGGGTGGCGCCACGCTGCTGTGCCTCCGCGATCTGCTGGGCAACCTCCTTGGCGGCCTTCGCAAGCTCCTCGCGGTCGCGATCAAGCAACTCGTGCGTAATCCGGTCGATAGCCGTGCCGCGCTGGTCCTGCTGGTCCTGCGCCTTGAGCGCAAGGAACTGCTCGACCTCCCGCGATTCGTGATAGCGCAAACCGAGCACCTGACGGTCCCGATCTGCCTGCTCTCGGTCGAGTTTCCCTTGTGCACCGGACAAGTCCCGCAACGCTTCATGCATGAACCGCAACTGGTCGATGCCGATCGGGCGACCCTCCGCTTTGGCCTGCTGAATCTCCCGCAGGTAGTCCCGGGCGATCTGCTCCACGGTCAAGGCGTTGGCTTCGCGAGCCGGAAGCTTCGCGATGTTTTCCCGCAGCTTCTGCTGATGCTCCCTCTGAACTTGCCTCATGCCGGCCTGGAACACGCGCGCGAAGACCTTCTCACTCGCTCGCTGCACAGTGAACGTCTTCGGATACTGCTTCTCCAACTTGGCGAGCTGTTCGCGAACGTCTTTGGAAAGCTTCGGCTCTTTGCTGGCGCGGATGAAGTAGACGACCTTCTGGCCTTGTGCCAGAAGCGCCGCATATCCCTGGAGCTGTACCAGGTCGCGTTGCTGGTCGAATCTGCCGCCCTTGGTTTCGATGTTGATCGCGACGACCAGGTCGCGCGCGGGTATGCGCCAATCCACACGGATGGTCTGTTCGCCCGCTTTGACGGTAACTTCCGGTTTCGCACCGAGCGCTTCCATGCCGTAGATCTGGCCTAAGCCCAGCTGCACTGCCTTACCGGCGATCCATTGCGTCCGCATCTCGGCAGACTTGTCCCGCCATCCGAACGGAGTTCTCACCGCTTCGTCGCGGCCGTACTTGCCTGCGGCGTATCTGAAGTACTGCTCACGCTCAGCCGGGCTCAGGTTGTCCGGCGTGTCATCGGAGCTCATTCATCCCCCACGAGATGTGTTGCTAGCTTCTTCCGAATTTGATGTCGAACCACTCGGCACCCGAGGGGTGACCGGCAGCGATCCACTCGTCGTAACTCTCTCGCCAATTTCCCCACAGCCAGACGAGCGTGCCGCCCGGGTGTACCGGGACATCTTTCACACGCCCCTCCGCGACAGCGGCTTTGACGTGAACGAACGGCTCCAAGTACGCAATTGATGCCACATTGCCTACGCACGCCCAGAACGGGGCGTTGTCGGGTCCGTTCTCGGGGACGTTCCACCAACGCCCTTCGAATGCGCGCACGAAGACCTCACCGACGTAGCGGCCGAATCGCTCGACCACATCAGCGTTCTGCGGCTCCAACACGGCTCGGTAGTCGGGGAACATGGATCGCGCTGTTTCGGTGGCGATGCGCAAACCGTCCTCGGTCCACGGGTTCTTCAACGCGCCGACGGCCGGTGCGTCCTCGGCGAAGAACCGGATGATCTCGGCGTCCATCCGCCCCAACCACTCCACATACGCAGGGTTCCGCTGGTGCTTCTCACGCCGACGCAACTCCGCATTGCTCGCCTTCCGGACACTCATGCCCTACCCCTCTCGCTCGTCCCTGTTGAACAGGAAGTTTGGCAGACCACAAGCGGCAACTAGCGCATTCGGCTCGGGGCTCGGTCGGGGTCATCAGACGGCCCATGGGCGTCGCGGACCGCGTCCTCGAGCATGTCGGCGTACTCCTCGCGGGTGTAGATGTGCCCGTCGTCGCCGACGATCGAGATCTTCCCGTCGATCAGGGATTCGTAGTAGCCGATCATGACCGCTCCGCCCACTCCCGAATGGCTTCGGCGACCGCCTCGACCGTCTCGATCGGCGCGCCCGTGTAGTCCGCCGGCGGGCCGGTGAACGGCACGCGCACAGGCAATTCCGGTTCGATCAGTTCGTCAGTCATGGTCTGCCACATCCCCCGATCCGCAGATGTAGGCGCTAGCCGAGAGGTATTGCAGGCAGGAGGGTCCGTGGCCGCCGTGGACGTTGACGACGAACTCCGCCTCATTGAACGATCGGAACGCGCCGTCGTAGTGGCAGTGTCGGTGGAAGTGACGCCACATCTCGGCGTCGGCCAGAGTGGTCACCGGACGGTCCTGTCCGTGCGGCGCGGGCCGGGCTCGGGCCACAGATAGGCCACTAGGTAGGCAATCACCATCAGGATCAGCAAGGCGAAACCGACGACGAAAACGGGCAGATACTCGGGCATCTGGTACCCCCTGTGCGTGTGCGCGTGTTGTGTTGAAGGGGCACCCGATGCCGGGGGTCGGGTTCAGCCCGACATCGGGTGCTGCACATACCATCCCGCTAACGGACCGGCCACTACCGGCCAAAACCGGCCACGAACCGGCTATCGTCTGCTCAATCACTTCTGCCTGGAGGGGTCCGATGGCTACCGTCGTAGTGAACTGGACTGGGTCTGCTGCCTACGCATTGCGGAAGGCGCTACGCATGACGCAGCCCGAGTTTGCAGCGAAGCTCGGTGCGGGCGAGCGGACTATTCGACGGTGGGAAAAGGGCGGCCCGATCGGTGACGAGATGGCCGCAGCTCTAGCAACGGTGCTGGCCAACGCCTCCGAAGACGTCGAGCGCGCATTCAAGCAGCTGCACGACACTCAGAAAGAGGATGATGTGGACCGCCGCGGATTCATGATGACAACGTTGGGTGGGCTTGCGGCCCTGGGGCTGGCGGGAGATGTGGCTCGCGCGCAATGGCTACTGTCCGGAGCTGGCAGGCCGGATGAATGGGCGCTAGAACGCATTCGCGCCACGCTGTTCGAGGCGATGCTGTTGGATGACGCGCTCGGTTCTCCGGCGGCACAGGGGATGGTGATCGCGCAACAGCAGGTCACTGAGGCGATGCTGCGGGAATGCCCAGACTCACTTCGGCCTTCGATGATGTCGCTGTACGCGGAGTGGATCGGGCTGGCTGGCGCGTTGGCGTGGGACCAGAACGACTACACCACCGCAGCCCGGCTGTACAACTGGGCCCGGGATCTCGCACATGAGGCGGAAGACGGCGACGGCGCCGGGTACATGCTCGCCGGGTTGAGTCAGCTCGCGATCTGGCAGGGCAAACCCCGCATCGCTGTCGACCACGCGGTGGCAGCGACGAGCTGGGTGGCGCAGTCTCGGGACCATGGGCTGCGTGCCTATGTGGCGATGCGCACCGCGGAGGCGTGCGCCACCGCTGGACAGCGGCGGGGCTGCCTCGATGCACTGGACGACGCGACTCGTGCAATGGAGCATGTCGCCGAGGAGCTGACACCGGCGGACAGCCGCGCCTACTACGTGTCGGCAGCGTTCCTGGAGTCCTACCGGGGGCAGTGTCTGTCGCTGCTGGGCGATGCCGCAGAGGCGGTGGAGGCGTCACGGAGGGCGGTGGCCGCGATCGAGCCGACCCGCACCCGGGATCTCGCGATGACCCTGCTCGAGCTGGAGAGGGCGCTGATCCAGCTGGGCGATATCGACGAGGCGGCGGCCGCCGTCGCGCAGGCCGCGGACCTGACCGCCCGTAACCGGTCACCGCGGTTGTCGAACGCGATCCGGGATGGGCGCGCCCGGCTGGCGCCGTGGTCGGGGTCGCTGGCTGTGCGGGAGCTGGACTTGAGGTTGGCTGCCCGGGATATCGTGGCTGTGTGAGTGAGGACCGTGAGGGCAAGGTGATGGCGCGCATCGAGCGCGCCCGCGCCGCCATCCTGGCGACCGGCGAGGCGTTCGCGCGCAGCGAGGGCGGTCGGCCGCCGAGCAGGTCGGATCGGTTCAAGCAGGCGCGGGAGGAGTTGCACGCCGCCGAGCAGGCGCGTAACCGGCTGCTCGTGGACCTGGTGGGCGCCGCGGAGACGGTACCGGTGGAGTTGGCGCAGCGGCTGGGGCTGACCGGCCGCGAGGCGGTGCACATCGTGAACACCGCGCGGACCGGTTCCAAGCGGGTCCGGGACCACGTGCTCGGGAGATTGTCGGTCGTCGACTGATCGCGAAGGAAAAGCCGCCCCGGATTCCGATGGAGTCCGGGGCGGCTTTCTTGCGTTCGGTCTATCCGGTGCAGTTGACGACCGCATACTTCCCGGTCGAGGTCTTCTCGTCCTTCACCCGCCCGTCGACCGTGACACGGCATGTGACGCTGGAGCCGTTGGTTTGCGCACCCACGCCCGCGATAACGGCAGTGGAGGTGTTGGTGATCGTCATCGTCCACGGGGCGGACGCGCCGGTCTCCTGCTGGATCTCGGAGTTGGCGTCCCAGTAGGTGACGGAGTTCAGGTCCGAGTCGGAGATGATCTCGTACACGACGGTCTTGCCCTTGCCGGTGGGGGCCTTCGGGACCAGCGGCGGGATCGACTCCGGTGGCGCTTCGGCTGCGGATTGGATGGACGTTGCTGCGGCGTCGATGGCTTCGGACACCTCTTTGCCCGCGGTGCCGACGAGGGCCAGGCATCCACCGAACATCAGCACGACAGCGGCCAGCAGAATCCACGGCCACACTTTCCGCTTCTTCGGTGGCTGCGGATACTGCTGCGGGTACGGCTGGCCGTAGGGCTGCTGCGGGTACTGCGGACCGGTCATGATTTCCCCTCGGGAGTAGGCAGGGTGTCCCCCCTGCGGTGGTCAGCCGTGAGCGGCTGTCGGCTGCCACATATGCGTACAGCCGGGGTGTGTTACTGGGGTCACAGCGTGTCGGAGTAGGACGCGCTGGAGGTGGTGTTTTGGCAGATGAACCTATATCGCCCGGTATCGTCGGATATCTAAGGTGACCAATCCGAACGACACCACGCAGAGTGACGCGGTCAAGGCACTGCGCTCGGAGTTGAAGGAACGTGTGTCGGGTACCGACCTGAAGGCGGGCATCACCGGTCAGGCGGCTCAGGTGCTGGACCAGCAGGAATCCAGCGAAAAGGGCATGGCGATCATCGGTGTCGCCACCATCGTGCTGATTCTGGTACTGCTGCTTGTCATCTTCCGCAGCCCGGTGATCGCGCTGCTGCCGATCGTGGTGATCGGCGCGATCTCCAGCATGGTCGGTGGGTTGATCGCCATGGTGGCCAAGGCCTTCGACCTGCAGATCGATGCGTCGATCAACGCCATCCTGGTGGTCGTGCTGTTCGGTGTCGGCACCGACTACATCCTGTTTCTGATGTTCCGCTACCGGGAGCGGCTGCGTGCGGGCGAAGATCCGAAGACGGCCATGGTCAGTGCCGTCACCCGCGTCGGCGAGGCCATCACCTCCGCGGCGGGCGCGGTGATCATCGCGTTCATGGCACTGGTGTTGTCCACACTCGGCATGTTCCGGGCCATGGGGCCGGCACTGGCAATCGCGGTCGCGGTGGCGCTGGTGGCCGGGCTGACGCTGGTGCCTGCGGTGGTTTCGCTCTTGGGCACCAAGGTGTTCTGGCCGTCCAAGGCGTGGCGGAGCGAGCCGAAGGGTGCGCGGTTCACCGCGGTCGGCAACGCGCTCGGCAGGCGGCCCGGCGCTTTCGCGGTGGTGTCCGGTGGTGTGCTGATCGCGCTGGGGGCGTTCGCGTTGGGTTTCCACCCGACCTTCGACCTCAGCTCCGGCTCGACCTCGGAGGCGTCCGAATCCGTGGTCTACAGCAAGGAATTGGTGAAGGGCATGCCCGCGGGGACCACACAGCCCTCGGATGTCCTGCTGCGCTCCGGCGGTGGCGAGCTGACCGAAGAGCAGCTCAGCACCTACCGAAGCGCGCTGGCCGCGGTGCCCGGCGTGGGAGACGTGGCCGAGCCGAAGCTGTCCGCCGACAAGACGATCGCCGATTTCGTGGTGACACTCAGCGACGTGCCGGAGTCGGATGCCGCCCTGGACACGGTCAAGGGGCCGCTGCGGGACGTCGCGCACACGGCCGCACCCGCTGGGGCTACGGCGGCGGTCGGCGGGTTGACCTCGGTCTTCGTCGACTTCCAGGACGCGATGGCGCGCGACTACGCGATCGTGTTCCCGGTGGCGGCGATCCTGATCATGATCGTGCTCGGGTGGCTGCTGCGCAGCCTGGTCGCGCCGTGGTACCTGATAGCGTCGGTGTTCCTCGGGTTCGCGGCCACGCTCGGCGCCGCGGTGCTGGTATTCCAGAACATCCAAGGCGAGTCCGGCCTGATCTTCACCCTCCCGGTGATCATGTATCTGTTCGTGGTCGCACTCGGTACCGACTACAACATCCTCATGGTCGCCCGGCTGCGGGAGGAGGCGCGCGAGGGCAACGAGCCGAAACAGGCCGCCGCCCTGGCAGTTCGGCACACCGGACCGACCATCGCGGCCGCCGGGGTGATCCTGGCGGGCACGTTCGCGTCGATGATGCTGGCGGGCAACAACGTGCTCGCACAGATGGGCTTCGCCATCTCGGTGGGTATCGCGATCGCCGCGTTCGTCATGGCGATGTTCTTCACGCCCGCGCTCACGGCCATGATCGGGCACAAGGCGTGGTGGCCAGGGCACGGCGATCGGACCTCCGATGGTGCGGCGCCAGGTGAGCTGCGGTCGGCGAAGTACGACGATCCCGCTTACCACCAGGGCACGGCCACAGCCGGGAAGAGTGGGTTTCGAGGCGGCGGGTTCAACATGAGCGACTGACGCGGGCAAGTAGATCAAGGGCTGTGCATTCGGAATTCGCCGAGTGCACGGCCCTTTTTCGGACTGGAAGCGGTGCGCGTCGACGGCCGGGCGGATAACGTTCGGTCATGGAGTTCTTGCTCGGCGTCGCCTTCTTGGTGATCGTGATCGCCGTGATCGCCGGCAATGCCAACAGGTCCGGCAGCGAGCAGCGACGCCGGCGCGATGGTTGGGCCGCCGGGGACAGTGGCGGCGATTCCGGGAGTGATTCCGGAGGCGACGGCGGCAGCGGAGGCGGCAGTAGCTGTGGTGGGGGTAGCGGTTGCGGAGGAGGCAGCAGCTGAGTCCGCGGCACCGAGTCAGCGCACTCTGTGCGTTGTGTACGCGCCAGGTACCGGGTTGGCTGCACCGCTGGGGTACCGCGTCGGCGCGGCCAGCTGCGCGACCTGGAGCTGTCGCCGAGCTGTCGGGTCAGCCGATGACGAGGTAGGGACGGTGGACTCTGATCGCAGAATCCAGGACGCGGGTGACCGCGGCGCGCGAGACTCCGAGTTCGTTGGCAATGGCAGGCGTCGCGCCGCCTTGGTCGGCGAGCGTGAGGATCTCCCTGACCTCCTCGATCGGCAGGCTCGACAACCGTCGGCCTGTGATGGCCCGGGCGATTGCCGAGATTTCGTCGTCGTCGGTGTCGGCTTCGTCGGTCTCGGTGGAGAATTCGTCATCCTCGTCGTCTTCGTCGAGGATCGGCATCGGTTCGGCGCGCAGGTGTGGGCGCACAGGTTCGGGGGATTCGTCGAGCGCGAGTTGTTCACTCTCCGCGTCGGAGGAGCGGTCGCCATGCTCGGCGGACAGTGACTTTCCGCGTTTCGCCCCGCGCGGTGCGGTGGCCTTCGGATTCGCCTGAGCGGCAGCGTCGGCGGTTGCCGCGGTCGGTGTACGCGTGGGCTCGGTGGTGCCGATGCTCGGACGGCCCGTGCTGTCGAATCCGCCATATCGTCGCTCGATCGGACGTCCACCTGGTTCGGAGCTCGAGAGCTGCTGCGCCACAGGAGTATTCGCGGTGGCCTCGTTGCTCGGCGCACCGGACCGGAGCACGAAGTCTCCGTGCAGATCTTCCATCGAGATCTGTCGCGCGGCAGGCTGCTTCGCAGCTTCGCGATGCGGTTCGAGTGTGCCTGCGATGGATGCTTCCGGGTGGTTCACCATGTTGGCGGAGGAAGACTCGACTGCGGGGCTCGAATCTTCCGCATCAGCCGAGTAAGGCAGTACCGCTGGATCATCGGCCGACTGGGTGGTGCGCGCATTGGCGGGAGGCACGATCGAGGATGCCGGGCGATCCTCAGGCAGGGGGGTTGCACTATGACCGGCAACGACCGAGGGTGCAGCGCTTCCATTCGATGCGGCTGTGGGCCGATCGGGCGGAACGTTGTGCCCGTTGCTGGTGGTGCTCGGCGGAGTGGGGTGCCCATTGACCGGAATGTCGTGAGCGTACCCGTGGCTGGAGGTCTCGACTCTGTGCCCGTTGGTGGCCTGGGGGAATACACGGCCGTTGGGAGCTGTGACCGGGTATCCGTTGGTCGAGGGCCCATCGGATCGGCCCGAGGCAGCGGAGATGTCGCGGACTTCGTCGTCCGGGTAGGTATCTGCGTTGCCGGTGTCAGCGGTGCGACCGGTGGTTGTGGCAGTGGGGTGCCCATCTACCAGGTTGTGAGCGCGGCCGTTTGCCGAGGTCTCAACCGCGTGCCCGTTCGTGGCATGCGGGAATGCGCGTCCGTTGGATCGAGGTGGGACAGTGTGGCCGTTCAGTCGCGGCGCGTCAGAACCTGCCTCCCAACGAAATCGACCGCCGTTCGCCGGATCGTCCCTGTTGTCGAGCGGGTGATAATCGGACCTCCCCGAGACGGGTTCCGCGTCGATCCGGACCATCGGCGTGTCACGGTCGACCACCGGTGCACCGTCGATCAGGACGGCGTACCGGGCCGAGACCCAAGCGTGCAGCCAGATCACCACGCCGACCATCACCGGCGCGATCGCGTACTCGGCGGCGCGGCCGAGGTCGCCCGCGGCGAGATGCGGTCCGGTGTTGAGCGCGACGGTCGTGCCGAGCAGCGCCGCCTCGAAGAAGATCACCTTGCCGCGTGCCAGTTCGCGGCCCCATCGCGCCGCGGTCGTCGCCGCCACCATGATGGTGATGATCGGGATCGAAATCATCGCCTCGATGCCGTAGCTCAACCAGTACAGCGGATCCGACATGTCACCGCTGGGCACCAGATTGTGCTGCACATTGACTCCGGCCCACACCATGCCGAGCACGACCACCGCGATCAACGCGCGCGATGACCACTCGGCCCGCCGGTAGAGCTGCGCAAGTCGCGCATCCTCGCTGGACACCCGCCGCCGCGCCGCCAGTGCGCGCCGATGCCAGCGCGCGTCGGCCTCGTCGGCGCGGCGCAGCGCGGCGGACGACTTGCGGTCGCGCTGCTCGGCGGCCAGCTCCGCTTCGATCTCCCTGCGCCGCTGCTGGCGTCGCTGCGCGCGAATCCACTCCGCGAGTTCGCGTTCCGCGGCGATCTCCCGCTCGGACAGCACTTCCAGCAGTGCCGGGTCGTACTGCAGGGGCAATTTGCCGCGCGCGGTCTCGACTTGCTGTGCCAGCGCGGCAATCTCGGAACTACCGTTCGACAGTGCGTCGGACATCGCGAGCCTTCCCGAGAGCAGGTGTCATGTCGGGTGGTGGAGACATGAGTGCTCGAACATATGTGTGATCGGAGTGAGACTAAACCGACCGCTGCGCGTGGTCAATGTCGTCGGCGGGAGCCGATGGGCGACACGCCGAGGCGCCGAAAATCCCGGTCCGGCCCGAATATCCGGGTGAGCGGCCCTTTTGCCGAAGCAACCGCGTGTCGAAACTCAGTTCGAATTCACACGTCATTCCGGGACGGAATTCTCTTGTGTCGCGTTTCGGTCTCCGGCCACTGAACCGGCGGGCGCGGCAAAGAATATCGAGTTCCGCGGTGCACAGATTCCGATGACCTGCCCGGCCACGCCGGATGGGCCGATCAGGTCAGCGTGGTGTGCCACACGACAGCGGCGGCCAACGCTCCCGCACCGTTCACCGACCAGTGCAGGGCGATGGGGGCGAGGAGGCTGCCGCTGCGGTGGCGCAGCCAGGTGAACACCACGCCGGCCGCGGCCGTCGCGACGACGGCGAGCAGGATCCCGATGACCTGTCCGGTGACACCGCCGCCGATGAATCCGGTGAGGCCGCGGTTACCGGAGGTGAGCCCGAGCGAGGACGCGATGTGCCAGAGTCCGAACAGCAGCGAGCCCGCCGCGAAGACGCCGCGCGCACCGTACGCGCGGTGCAGTGTGCCGTGCAGCACACCACGGAAAGCCAGTTCCTCCGGGATCACCGTCTGCAACGGGATGACGATCATCGAGGCGATCAACGCGCCGGAGATGGTCGCATACCGATCGGCCAGGAAGAACGGACGAGTGACCGGCAGCGCCGCGCCGATCGCGACGACAGCGAGGACCAGCGCCACCGCCGCGAGACCATAGAGCGAACCGCGCCGCCAGTGCCGCGGCGAAAGGCCCAGTTCGGACCAGCCGAGCCCGCGCCTGCGCATCAGTGCGAGCAGCACGACCGCGGCAACCGGCACCGTCACGATGTTCGCCCACGCCGTGGTGAAGTGCGCGACCAGATTGGTGCCTGCCAGGACGACCACTACGACGGCGACGTCGATGTAGGCGTGCATCTTGTGGGGTGGATGGGGCGCTGCTGCTGCTCGGGCCTGCTCAGACATCCGGACCAGTGTACGAATCGGTAATCGGCTCGCTACCGGCCATGCTTCCCACTGCCAGACAGGTCACATTTCCCCTCGTCTCCGCCGACCGCCGACCTCCGCGCAGTCACAAGCCGCACATCGCGCGACGCGGAGCTGGACCGGTCATCCAGCAGACGCCGCATCTCATGCGACGCCGGATCGATTATCCGGCCCATCCGTGCGGATCGGTCCAGGCCTGCAACGTGCGGGTCGTGTCGAAGCGGCGTGGTTCCCGGGTGACCGGATCGGTGAACTCGAGCGAGGCGGCCAGCAGTTGGAGCGGCCTGCGGAAGTCGTCGACCGGTTTGTCGGTGAGTACGGGATAGAAGTCGTCGCCGAGGATCGGGATGCCGAGGCTGTTCATGTGCAGCCGCAACTGGTGGGTGCGGCCGGTATGCGGGCGCAACCGGTAGCGACCGAGCCCGTCGCGGTGCTCCAGCAATTCGATCTCGGTTTCCGCGTTGGGTTCGCCCGGCACCTCCTGGGCCGCGAGCACGTGCTTCTCTTTGATGATCCGGCTGCGCACCACGCGCGGCAGCGCCAAGCTGGGATCGAACCGGGCGATCGCCTCGTACTCCTTGCGGACGGTGCGCTGGTGGAACATGGTCTGATACGCCCCGCGCCGGGCCGGATTGATCACGAACAGGATCAGGCCCGCCGTGACGCGGTCCAGCCGATGGGCCGGGACCAGGTCGGGGAGATCGAGTTCCCGGCGCAGCCGCACCAGCGCGGTCTGCACGATGTGTTTGCCGCGCGGGATGGTGGCCAGGAAGTGCGGTTTGTCGACCACGAGCAGGTCGTCGTCGCGATGCACGATGGGGATGTCGAACGGCACCACGGTCTCTTCGGGCAGATCGCGGTGGAACCACACCGCGCCGCCCGGCACGTACGGTGCGTCGGGGGCGATCGGCCCGTCCAGGTCGACGATGCCGCCCGTGCGCAGCAGTTCGTCGATCCGCGCGGCGGGCACCCGGGGCAGGCGCTCCACCAGGTGGTCCCGAATGGTCGCCCAGTGGCCCTGCTCCGGTAGTCGCAGCCGGGCCGGGTCCAAGCCGTGCCGCTTCGGCAACGGCGGTTGTTGCCGCCTTCTCATCGGTAACGACCCTAGTAGGGGGTGAACAGGCGATATCCGAGGCCGCCGGTTCACCGTGCGCGGACCGCGATCCCGGGGTAGTCGAGCACCAGTCCGGACTTGTCGTATTCGAGGGTGCAGGTGAAGTCGAATTCGGGTGCCGAGTAATCGAACCGTGGTCCGTGCTCGCCGTCCGCGATGCGGACGTAGCGCTGTTCCAGGCGGGCAACCGCGGCCCCGGACGCGTACACGTATGCCGCGGGTGCGTCCGCGCCGTCGCCGATATCCAGCGCCAGCCGATGCACCGGCAGCGTGTTGGTCAGCGCGGAGGACTCCAGGTCGACGTCGAGGCAGCCGTCGAGCAGCGGCGCGGGCATGGCGTCGAGCAACCACGACCCCGCGCCGTCCGACTCGAGTACCAGCGTGTTCCAGCCCCCTGGTTTGCGGATGGCCACCTGGGCCCGGCGCGTCCGCCATTCGGTGTCGAGCGCGATCCGGTAGTCCACCACCCATGCCGCGCCGTCCTCGACGGCCGTCGTGCAGCCGTCGATGAGCACGCCGAGCTCGGTGACCCGGAAATAGGCCACCTCGAACCCTTCGCGTGCGGTCCGATGCCGCCAGGCGGCGGTGGACGGCGGCGGCGCGAACGTCATCGCCGATCAGAACCCGCGCAGCCGATCCGGGGTGACGCGCAGCACCACGGAGTACTCGGCGTAGAACTGCTCGCCGGTCAGGTCGATCGAGCGAAGGCCGTCGGTGTATTTCGTGGTGAAGGCGGCGATTTCGTCCGCGCCGGGCCGCTGTTCGTCGACGCGCGCCACGCCGGTGAGCACGACGACATCGCCGCCGGTGACGGTGCTGTTCAGGTTCAGCGCGACCCGGGGATTGCGCAGGATGTTGCGGATCTTCGGCTGACCGGGCTTGCTGAAGATCAGGAATTCACCGTCGCGCCACTGGAACCAGACAGGGTTCGGTTGCGGTGTTCCGGTGGGGCCGACGGTGGTCAGCCAGAGGACGGATTCGCGGTTCAGGCGTTCGGCTACCTTCGTACCGAACTCGGTCTCGGTGTCGACGACGGGGGCGGATCGGTCGGATGCCGTTGTGGTCATGGCAGAGACAACACCACGGCACCCGGGACGATTCCGCTCGGGACAGAAAAGCCAATTCGGTGTATGCGAGCCTGCCGTGGCCCGCAGAGGTACCCGAGCGCACGACCGCGGGGCGCGCATCGCGGACGTCATTACGGCGTTGCCCTCTCGTCCAGCACCATCAATCGGGCCTCGACCAGCGTCCTGCGCGCGCGACGCCGGACCTGGCACAGTTCGACGCTGCAATCCAGGTGCACCTGCATGGTCCGGTGCGCTTGGCCCGCGGTGAGTTCGCCGGGATCACGCGTGCAGTTCGACAGAATCGAAAAAACATCGGTGCCATACATATTCGGTACTCCTATGTGGTCAATTGGTTTGCTTTCCGTCGAAGTTAGCGATGTACATGCGCTATCGGACCACGATTCGGCACCGTTAACGGAGGCTTCCCCGACTCGGCGGTAGCTCGAAAACCATGGATTCGGAATAGTTTTCGCACATTGACGAAATAAGTCACGCAGGACAACAGCCGGTGAGTCGATAGTCCGGCTTCGCGCTCGTTGGTGTGCTGCGGTTGCATGCTGCGGGGGATGTCCGCTGAGGATGGCCCAAGAGGCCGACGGTGGTCCGCTGTCGTCGAGGTCCCCAGGCGCAGCCCGATACTCGCCCGAAGATAACTTAGGCTAACCTTTCTTCCTGCTGTCCTTCTGTGTGAGGATGTGCCGATTCCAGTGAGGGACGCCGGAACGGGAGAGACGAGGTCAGATGACGATGGAGGTCGCGCCATCGCCGGTGGCGGACGCGGGGAACCAGCCGCCCAAGGCGGTGCTGAAAGAACGGAAGCGGCGGGAGGCGCAGGCGCGCAGGGAAATCCTCGCGCCCGTGCGCGGTCCGTTGACCGTCGCGAGCATCGTCATGGCGGTCGCGTCGGTGTGCGCGGTTGTGCCTTTCGTCCTGATCGTCGAGGCCTGCCGGGAACTGCTCGGCCAGGCGGACGCCGACCGGGTGTGGCGCCTGCTCACGATCGCGGTGTCGATCCTGGTGGCGCGTGCGCTCCTCCAAGCCGGGGCGCTGACCTGGACGCATCTGGTCGACGGCGGATATCAGCTGGCCGTGCGCCGTGCGCTGGCGGCGAAGCTGACCAGGGTGCCGCTGGGCTGGTTCGGCGAGCGGACCTCCGGCGAGGTCAAGAAGTATCTCCAGGACGACGTGGAGGCATTGCATTACCTGGTGGCCCACGCCCGGCTGGAATTCGTCGGCGCGCTCGCCGTTCCGCTGGTCACACTCGGCTACCTGACCGCCGTCGAGTGGCGGCTCGCCGTAGTGCTGCTGCTTCCGATCCTGGCCTACGCCGTGCTCTACAGCCGGATGATGGACCGCGACGGCCGGGACCGATTCGTGGTCTACACGCGCTCCGAGCAGCGCACCAAGGAAGCGGCCATCGAGTTCATCGACGGCATCCAGGTGGTGCGCGCGTTCGGTCAGGCGGGCAAGGCGCACAGTGTCTTTCAAGACGCGGTCGAGCATCAGGCGCGCAGCGTGGACCGGCTGAAGACGCCGATCATCAAGGTGCAGGTGGCCTCCGACATCGTCGTCACTCCGGTCTTCGTGATGCTGGTCGTGATTGTCGCGGGACTGGCGGCGGTCGGTCTCGACTGGGTCGAGCCGCTGGATGTGCTGCCGTTTCTGCTGGTCGGCCTCGGCGTGGGCGGCTCGTTGCTCAGTCTCGGCTACGGTGCGCAGGCGCTGCGAGCGGCCGCGGTCGCGGCGCAGCGCCTGCACGACCTGCAGCAGGCTCCGGAACTGAGTACCGCGGCTGCGGCATCCACTGACCCGGAGCCGGCGCCTGCCGGTCTGGTCCGGTTCGAGGCCGTCGGCTTCGGCTACCGCCGCGGCCACGACGTGCTGCACGACATCGACCTCGAACTCCAGCCCGGCACCATCACGGCGTTGATCGGTCCGAGCGGATCGGGCAAGTCGACGCTGGCCAAGCTGCTGCCCCGCTTCTACGACGTGGGAACGGGGCGGATCAGCATCGGCGGCCGCGACATTCGCGACTTCTCGAGCGAGGAGCTCTACCGAACTGTCGGATTCGTCTTCCAGGACGTGCGGCTGATTCGTGGCAGCATTCGGGAGAACCTGCGCTTGGCTCGGCCCGCCGCGGACGACGCGGCGCTGGAAGCGGCCGCCCGCGCCGCGCAGATCCACGACCGTATCATCGCGCTGTCGCGCGGCTACGACTCCGAGATAGGCGTCGATGCGACCCTCTCCGGCGGTGAGGCACAGCGGCTTTCGATCGCGCGGGCCCTGCTCGCCGACACCCCGGTGCTCGTGCTGGACGAGGCGACCGCCTTCGCGGACCCGGAATCCGAAGCGGCCGTGCAGGACGCGCTGGCGGTACTGGTCGCAGGCCGCACCGTCCTGGTCATCGCCCATCGTTTGCACACCATCACCGGAGTGGATCGAGTCCTGGTTCTGGAGCGCGGGCGACTGGTCGAGCAGGGCGATCACGCGAGCCTGGTCGCCGCGGGCGGCACCTATCAGCGACTGTGGGAAATCAACGAGGCGGCGCTCGGCGAGATCGCCCTCGTCGACAACGTGGAGGGCGTTCGATGATTCGTAAGGTACTCGACCTGGTTCCGGCCGAATTCGGCCATCTGACACCGAAGCTGATCGCCGCTATCGTGGCGCAGTCGCTGAGCCAGGCGCTCGCCTATCTGCTGCTGGTGCCGATTCTGACGGCGCTGTTCGCCGACGACCTCGGCCGTGCCTGGGTCTGGACGCTCGGTATGCTCGCCGCCGCCGCGGGCGTGGTGGTGTTCGGCTACGTGCACGCGGCGATCGGCCTGCGTATCGGTGTCGGCATGCAGCGCGGATTGCAAACGCGGCTCGGCGATCATCTCAACGCGCTTCCCCTCGGCTGGTTCGAGACGCGCGACGCCGGTCCGCTCGGACGGCTGATGGTCGACAACGTGCGCGACCTCCAGGGCTTGGTCGCGTATCTGCTGGCCAAGATTCTCACCGGCAGCATCGTCCCGCTCGCGGTAGCGGTCGGGATGCTGCTGGTCGACTGGCGCATCGCGCTGGCGATGCTGGTCGCCGCGCTGGTGCTCTACCTGGTGAACGGTCTGGCCAACCGCGCCTACACCAGCGCCGACCAGCGCATGCACGCGGCGGCGGCCGAAGCCGATTCGCGCGTCATCGAATTCGCCCAGGCACAGCCGGTGCTGCGTGCGTTCGGCGCGGTGGGCGCGGGTAACCGTGCGCTCGACGCCGCCCTCGCCGGGCAGCGTACGGCTGGGTCGCGCATGGTCTTCGTCAGTGTGCCGGGGCTGATCCTGTTCACGCTGTTCGTCCAAGCGGTGTTTCTGGTCCTGGTGTACGTCGCGGTGGCGCGGGTGACCGGTGGCGCCATCTCGGCGGCCGCCGCGATCGCGCTGATCGCGGTGAGCTCGCGGTTCGTCGAACCGCTGAATCAGGCTGCGCAGCTCGGCAACGCGCTGCGATCGGCCGCGGCGGCCGCCGAACGGATCACCGAGCTGTTGGCCGAACCGGTCCTGCCGGAGGCAGGCGCACCGGTCACGCCGGGAGCGCCTTCGGTGGTCTTCGACGACGTGACATTCGGATACCGGCCCGATGAACCGGTGCTGTCCGGCGTGACGTTCAGCGTGCCCGCGGGCACCACCACGGCCATCGTCGGACCGAGTGGTGCGGGCAAGACGACCCTGCTGCGCTTGGCCGCCCGGTTCTACGACGTGGAGTCCGGCCGGGTGGTGGTGGGCGAGCACGATGTGCGCGAGCAGCCGTCGGCAACCCTGTTGAGCCAGCTGTCCCTCGTCTTCCAGAACGTCTACCTGTTCGATCAGTCGGTGGCGGACAACATCAAGGTCGGCAAGCCCGATGCCACCGACGCCGAGGTCCGTCGCGCGGCCGAGGCGGCGCGCGTCGACGAGATCGTCGAGCGCCTGCCCGACGGATTCGACACCCGCGTCGGCGAAGGCGGAACCGCATTGTCCGGCGGTGAGCGGCAGCGTGTTTCGATCGCGCGGGCGCTGCTGAAGAACGCGCCGATCGTGCTGCTGGACGAGGCGACCAGCGCGCTGGACCCGCACAGCGAGGCGGTGGTGATCCGCGGCGTGCACGAATTGACCAAGGACAAGACGGTGATCGTCGTAGCGCACCGGCTCGCCACCATTGCGTACGCGGACCAGATCCTGTTCCTGGATGGTGGCCGGATCGTCGAGCGCGGCACACACCAGGAGTTGCTTGCGCTGGGTGGCCGTTACGCCGATTTCTGGAACGAGCGGTCGCGCGCCGCCGGCTGGCGCCTGGAGGCGGCGGCGGTCTGACCGCGGTCAGGGGACGCGGCCGCCGCGGTGACGGGCGGCGGCCGGTACGTCAAACGATTCTCTTCGCCGGTCAGCGGTCACTTCCAGTACGCGCGGGCCTTGATCGCGGTCTTGGGCAGTCCGTGGGCCGACTTGAGCGTTTTCACGATCGAACGGGTGGTGTGGCCGTCGCAGGCTACCCAGGCGAACGCGTCCTTCGGGCAGTCCATCTCGGTAGCCTGCTCGCGCAGCAGGTGGCCGTCGTCGACGCGCTGCAGCCAGGTGATCTGGTGGTGCGGCTTGTTGTGGACGGGCAGCGTGGTATCGGATTCGTACTGCCATTCCAGCCAGACCCGGGCGGGCGCGTCGCCGATGGCGTCCAGCAGGGTGTTGATGGCGGGCAGGGAGGCGGTGTCGCCGAAGACCAGGTATTCGCTGGGTGCCGTGTCGGGCATGGCGAATTCGGACCCGAGCACGGTCGCGTCGATTTCCTCGCCGATCGTCGCGCGCTGCGCCCACTGTGAGGCGGGACCACCGTGCAGGGCGAACTCGATCGCGAAGGTCTCCTCCTCCGGGTTCTGGTCGATGATCGTGTAGCCGCGGTGGTGCAGCTTGTCGCTGTCGGGGTCCGGTATCCACAGGCGGATCCACTGCGTGGGATGAACCGGATGGTCGGCGAGCAGGCCGTTGGTCTTGAAGCCGAGCCGGAGGTAGTTGTCCGTGATCGCGTCGGTCGAGGTGACCGTCAGCCGGTAGTCGTCTGCTCGGAACACCTTGAGCATGAAGCCTTCATAACCTTTACCCATATAGATTAGGTTAGCCTAACGATAGTGCGATCCGCGAGCGGTGGGTCAATATAAGGTAAGCCTATACAAAGACAGATGGGTTCCGCGGTCGGTACGCGGCGTCGCCGGGACGGCTGTGGAGCACGCCGGTGGCGAGCCACAGCGCTTGCGAGAAAGTGGGAGAACCGTGGAGACGCTTCTGGTTGTCGGAGCCGGACCGAAAGCCCTTGCCGTGGCCGCGAAAGCGCGAGTGCTGCGCGAGCTCGGCCTGCCCGCCCCGCGGGTTGTGGTCGTCGAAGCGCAGGCGGTGGGTGGAAACTGGCTGCCGAGCGGTGGCTGGACCGATGGTCAGCATCGGCTCGGTACCAGTCCGGAGAAGGATCTCGGCTTTCCCTACCGCACCACGTGGGCGCGCGGGCGGAATCGTGCGATCAACGAGGCGATGCGGTCCTACAGTTGGGCTTCCTTCCTCATTGAGCACGGAACCTACGCCGAATGGGTGGATCGGGGCCGTCCGAACCCGCGACATCACCTGTGGGCCAAATACCTCCAGTGGGTTGGGCGCGCGATCGATCTGGAACTGGTGATGGGCACGGTCCGGTCGATTTCCGTCGCGCCCGACGGCTGGCGAGTGTCGGTTGCCGAAAACAGCGGGTACAGCACGAAGTTCGACGCGGATCGGCTGATGATCACCGGTCCGGGGCAGAGCAGGCAGGCCATGGCCGAGCATCCCCGGGTGCTCAGCATTGCCGAGTTCTGGGATCTGGCCGGTCGGCGTGAGCTCCCGCCTGCATCGCGTGCCGCGGTGATCGGCGGTGGTGAGACAGCGGGCTCGGCACTCGACGAGCTGGTCCGGCACGACATGCTGACCATTTCGGTTATCTCGCCGATGGCGACGATCTACACCCGCGGTGAGAGCTATTTCGAGAACTCGCTGTTCAGTGATCCGGACAAGTGGGGCGCGCTGGGTCCGCAGGAGCGCCGCGAGGTGATCCGGCGTACCGACCGGGGTGTTTTCTCCGTCCGCGTGCAGGCAAATCTGTTGGACGACAATCGCGTGCACCATCTGCAGGGTCGCGTGGTGCGGGTCGCCGACGCGGGTGACGGTGTCACGGTGACGTTGCGCAATGACCTACGTCCCGATCAACTGCACACCTTCGATCTGGTTGTCGATGCGACCGGTGGGCAGCCCCTGTGGTTCCTCGACTTGTTCGACGCCGGTGCGATGGATCTGCTCGAGCTCGCGCTCGGTGCGCCGCCCACCCTGCCGCGCATCGAATCGTCGATCGGGTACGACCTGGCCGTGTCCGGCTTGCGGTCGAAGTTGTATCTGCCGAACCTGGCCGCACTGGCGCAGGGGCCGGGATTTCCCAATCTGAGCTGCCTGGGTGAACTTTCGGACCGGATCTTGCAGCCGGATTCGTTCGGTCCGCGCCCTGCCGCGCGCCGGCTCGATGCGGCGGCGGGCGCGCGGACCGCGCGGTGACTGCGTCGCCGGTTCCGTTACCGGATCGACGGAATGTCCTGTGGCGTGCGTGGAAGCGTGACCAGGGCGATTCTGCGATCGGGTCGGACGTCGAAGAGGCCGAGGTGCTGCCAGCCTTCCTTTTCCGCGGCGCGGAGTACGGCGGCGTTGCGGTGGTCGGGATCGCCCATGATGCGGCGGCACCGGGGATCCGCCGCGAAGATCGCGGCCATCAGCTGCATCATCACTGCCGGAATCACCCCTCGGCCGAGCAGTTCCGGATCCGCGGTCGCGATATGGAAACCGATGTCGTGGGGATCGGCGACATAGAGCCGGGCGATCTCGTCCTTGGCCGCGCGATACAGCTCGAGGTAGCCGATGTCGCGGCGTCCGAGTTCGGGACGATCGATCGCGGCGTAGTCCAAGCTGAGAATGCAAGGCCGGGAATAGGTCCCGGCAAGCTGCGCGCGGCAGTCGGCCCGGCGGCGACTGGCCGGCCACGGCTGCTCCCAGGTGCTGAGCAGATGCGGCCGGGACATCCATTCGGCGATGGTCTCCGGGTCGTCGCCCGCGGAATCGACCAGGCGAAGGCCGAATGGTTCCGATACGTCCGGGATCACCGGTGCGGGCGCGGCGCGGACCTCGTCGGGAAGGTCGGTCAACTCGCGCGCGAGGGTGTATTCCATGTCGGTCGGATTCATCGGATTCGGCTCCGTTCGGTCGTAACCTTGCCCACAGTTCAATAAGGGTAGCCTATGCTAAGCTTCGGCCGCTTGTGCTGCTGCCGTCGACCCGGCGTGGCTGGCGATCAGGTGAGAAGGCGGCCGGCGCGAACCGGTGGTGTACAGGAGAGACGTAGGAAATGCCCAAGGAACTCGGCTGGATCAGGCAATTTCACACCCCGTGTTCCGCAGCGTCGGCGCCGCTGGTGATCCTTCCGCACGCGGGTGCCGGCGCCTCGGCCTATCGGACGCTGTCCAACCGTCTCGCCGTCGAATTCGATGTCGTGGTCACCCAGTACCCGGGCAGGCAGGACCGGTCGCGGGAGGCGGCGGCGGCGACCATCACGGAACTCGCGGCAGGCGCGTTCGAGGCATTCCGCGCCTCCGCGCACCATACCGGGCGTCCCATCACCGTTTTCGGGCACAGCATGGGCGCTATCGTCGCCTTCGAATTCGCTCGGCTTGCCGAGGAGCACGGCCTGACCGTTCGCCTGCTCGCGGCCTCCTCGGCCGCTGCGCCGGCCAGGATCGCCCAGCTGCCAGGCCATCCCACCGAGGACGAGGAACTGCTCGAGCACATGGTGGCGCTCAACGGTACGTCCGCCGACGTGATATCCAGCCGCGAGGTCATGAAGCTGGCGTTGCCCGTGCTGAAGGCCGACTACCGGGCCTTCGACGCGTACTCGTGTCGGTCCGATATCGCGATCGCGGCGCCGATCCAGGTGCTCGGCGGCGATGACGACGCGTTCGTCGCCGTCCGTGACCTCTACGCCTGGCAGGCGCACAGCCGCGCGCAGACCCAGCTGTCCCTGTTCAGCGGCGGGCATTTCTATCTGAACGATCACATCGATGCCATCGCGGAGCTCTTAGAGCTGAAAACCCGCACGGCCGCGTGACCATCGCGGGCAGAACATGATGAGGACATCCGAAATGGACGACGCGATTGTCATCGTCGGCATGGCGGTCGAGGCACCCGGCGGTGTCGACACATTGCCTGCCTTCTGGTCGGTGCTTGCCGAATCACGCGAGATGATCGGACCTTTCCCCCGCGACCGAGACTGGCCTATCGATGAGTTGCTCAGGCTGGACCGCATCGAAGGATGGGGACGGCTGTGCGATGCGGGCGGATTCCTCGACGGGGCAGCCGAATTCGATCCATTGTTCTTCGGCGTCACGCCTCGTGAGGCGGCGGCGATGGACCCGCAGCAGCGGGTCGCGATGCGGGTGGCCTGGCGGGCACTCGAACACGCCGGAATGAATCCCGGTGCGCTCGACGGTGATCCCGGCGGGTGCTGGATGGGTGTGTCGGGGCTGGAATACGGGCCGCTGATGGCGAGCATCAGCGAATACAGCGGCTACCGTCTTTCCGGCAGTGCGCTCGGCGCGGTGGCGGGTCGGATCTCGCACAGTATCGGCCTTATCGGTCCGTCGATCAGCGTGGATACCTCGTGTTCGTCCGCGCTGACCGCGGTGCATCAGGCGGCGGCGGCGATCCGCGGCGGGGAATGCGAGTGGGCGCTCGCCGGCGGAGTGTGCGTCATGGGGGCGCCGGGACCGTTCTACGACTTCGCCAAGAACAATGCCGTCGCTACCGATGGTCACTGCCGCGCCTATGCCGCGGGCTCCACGGGAACCCTGTGGGGTGAAGGCGCGGGTGTGATCGTGCTGGAACATGAGTCGCGAGCGCGCCGGCTCGGCCATCGGGTGTACGGCCGACTGCTCGGGTCGCGGGTCAACCACAACGGCAAAGGCGCTCCGATCGCGGTGCCGAGCGCACGCGCGCAGGAGCGCCTGATCCGCGATGCGCTGGCCGCCGCTGGCCTCGCTCCGGACCTGATCGGGCTGATCGAAGGGCACGGCACCGGCACGCCCGTCGGCGACCCGCTGGAGCTGACCGCCCTGATGCGGACCTACGGGGCGGCGGATCGGGACGGCTGCGGACCGCGGCTCGGATCGGTCAAGACGAACTTCGGTCACGCGCAGGCGGCTTCCGGCGTGCTCGGACTGATCAAGATGCTGCTGTGCGGAGCGAACGGCCACATCGCGCCGAGCCTGTGGGCAGACACTCCGACCACCGCGGTCGACTGGACGTCGACCAGCATGCGGCTGTCGACCGCGCTCGAGCCATGGGACCCGGTGGACGGCATTCGGTACGGTGCGGTGTCTTCCTTCGGCGTCGGCGGGACGAACGCGCACGTCATCGTCGGGATGCCGGTTGTGGAGGAGGACGCCGATGTCTAGTTACCGACTTCCGGACGGCACCGTCGCGGTCCTGGTGTCCTCCGATCGCGCCGACGGATTGCGCGCCGAGGCGGCCGCGCTGGTCGACTACCTCGAGAATCATCCCCGGGTGACGCCGGATCGAGTGGCGGACATGTTGTTCCGGACCCGAAGCGCACGCCGGCACCGGGTGCTGGTCATGGTGCGCCCGCAGGACGACCTGCGTGACGCGTTGCGATCCGTGCGCTCCGGCTCGGCACACCAGGCCGTGGTGTCGGCCGACCGCGCCACCGGCCGGCGGGTCGGTTTCGTGTTCCCCGGTCAGGGCGGTCAGCGGCCGGGGATGGGCCGGTTGTACTACGACGCCGCACCCGAGTACCGGACGATCGTCGACGAGTGCGCCGCAATCCATCTGGACCGCTTCGGCCATGCGCAGCCGCTGCACTACCTGCTCGGTGACCAAGGCAGCTACGACGACGCCGTGTGGGAGGTACAGCCCGCGGTCATGTTCCACATGCTCGGTCTTGCGGCGATGTGGCAGGCGGCCGGTGTGCGTCCCGCCGCGACGATCGGGCACAGCCAGGGCGAACTCGCCGCCGCGGTCGTCGCCGGTGCGATGACGCTGCGTGAGGCCGTGCTGGTGGTGACCCATCGCGCCCGGCTGGTCGACCGGATCGAGCGCGGATACACCATGGCCGTGCTCGGCATGGATCGAGACGAGTGCGAGGCGCTGCTGGCTCGGCAGTCGGGCTGGGCCGAACTGTCGGTGGTGAACGCGCCGAACATCGTCGTGGTCTCGGGGGAGCACGCGGCGGTCGAGGGCGTCGTGGCGTCGGCGACCGCGCGGGGGCAGTTCGCCAAACAGATCGCGGTGGACTATCCCGCGCACACCTCACTCATCGTCGACCTCCGCGCGGACTTCGAGACCGTGCTCGACGAGGAACTGGGCGATGCGGTGTTCGCTCGGACCGAGATCGCCTGCTACGGCGGGACACTCGGCGCCACGATTGACCCCGAGCTGCGGCAGCGCGACTATTGGTACTGGAATCTGCGCAATCGGGTTCGGTTCGACCGGGCGGTGGCCGCCGCGGTAGGCGACGGCATCGACACGCTGATCGAGATCTCCGATCACCCCGCCCTGCAGTTGGCCATGCAGGACAACCTGGCCGGGCTGTCGGCCGAGCGGGCAACGCGGAAGCCCGATGTCCGGGTCGTCGGCACCTCGGTGCGCACCGCGACGGATCTGAGCGAATTCGCCCGCAACCTCGCCGCCGTCGCGGTACACGACGCGAACTATCCGTGGGATGTGCTGCGCGTGGGCACCGGCGACGGTGCGGTGACCCTGCCGTTGCGCGACTTCCCGCATTCGCAGATGGACACCAAGAAGCTCTGGGCCGCATACAGGTCAGGCCGGGCCGACCTCGTTGTCGCTGCTGCTGCGGCGGCAGGCTCGGCGAAGCCACGCCGCCTGGTGGAGAGCTGGATCCCGCTGGCGCAGCGGTCGCTTGCCATGCCGCGAAGGATCGCACTGGTCGATCACACGGGACGGTGCGGTGAGCTCACCGCCGCCCTGTGCGCCGCGGCGGCGGAGCACGGCGCCACCGCCACCATGGTGGATGCCGTCCGGCTTGCCGAACTGGCTTCGGGCGCTGCGGATCTGGGCGAGACAGACGTCGTGGTCATCGTGCTGCCGCCGCTGCCAGACACCGATGGCCCCGGCGCGGTCGCCGATCTCACCGAGTTCTTCGGCGAGCGTGCGTGGTCGCCGGTGCTCGCCGGCCTGCGTCCCGGTGGCGAATGCTGGCTGCTGACCGCCGGTGGTGAAGCGGTGACCGCCGACGACCCGGCGCCGCAGATGGTCCATGCGGGCGCCGCCGCGGGATTCCGCTGCATCGGTGTCGAGCAGCCGGGCGTGCTGTTCCGGCATCTGGATCTTCCGGCCGAGGCGTCGCAAGCCCAACCCGCCATGATCATCGGCGCACTGCATACCGTCGGCGAGCCCGAGCTCGCCTTGCGCGAGGGTACGGTCTACGTCAAGCGGCTCGTCCCCGATGTGGCCCCCGATCGTGCCGGGGGCGAACCGGCGCCGGACCATGTCGTGATCGTCGGCGGTACCGGTCAGCTGGGCATGCAGTTCTGCGCGTACTACGCCGACGCCGGAGCCGCCCGAGTCACCCTGCTGAGCCGGACGGGCGAGTCCGATGCCGTTGCCGCACAGCTGGATCGTATTCGCCGCGGCACCGACACCGAGATCGCTGCCGTGCGCTGCGATGTCAGTGACGACGAGGACGTCCGCCGCTTCGCCGCCGCGTGCGCGGGCCGCCCCGCCGATGTGATCGTGCACACCGCGATCAACTACGTCGACCTGGAGCTGGCCGAGATCACCGCCGCGTCAGTCGAAAAGGCTGCCGATGCGAAGATTCTCGGTCTCGACGCTGTGCTGCGATCGGTGCCGCGGACGGCGGACTGCCGGGTGCTGCTGTGTTCGTCGATCGCGGCGACACTGGGTGGTCGCGGGCAGATCCTGTACGCGGTGACGAACCGGGTGCTGGACGTCACCGCGCGTCGGCTGCGTGACCAGGGCGTCGGCTGTTCCTCGGTGCAGTGGGGCCTGTGGAGCGTGGTGGGCGTGCTCGACGACGACGGCCTGGCCCGGATCAACGGAACCGGGATGATCCCGATGGATCCGGCGGACGCCCTTGCGGTCGGCCTGAACGGTCGTCCGGGCGACGCTGTGGTCGCCGCAGCGGATTGGGCATACCTGCACGAGGTGTTCGGCGCCTTCGGTCAGGGCGCGGTGCTGTCCGCGCTGCTGGAGCCGTCGGAACCGCCGAGGCCCGAGGCCACGCCCATCCGGCAGGCGCCGGTGAGCGCTGGTGCGGACGCTGCCGACGGGCAGTTGGCCGAGCGAGTCCGTGCGGAGCTCGAGACGGTCATCGGGTCCGACGGGACCGAACTGCTCGACAGCTCCGTTCCGCTGGTGGCGCTCGGGCTGGATTCGCTGCAGGCGCTGGAGTTCCGCAAGCGGATCAAATCCGAGCTCGATCGCGACATCCCCGTCGTGGAAATTCTCGGTGGCGCGTCGTTGGACGACGTCGTGCTGCTGATGGCTGAGAAAACCAACTAGGGCTGAGGGGCCAGATTCATGTCAGACACCGATGCCGGGAAGACGGACGCGACCGCGTTCGACCGCCGCCGCGAGCTGCTGCGCCGACGGATGATCGAAAGTGGCTTGACCACCTCGAAATCGACGTCCGCGCCGATGCGCCGCGTGTCCGCGGGCGAGCATTCGCCGCTGGCGTCCGGGCAGCGCAGGATGTGGTTCGTCCAGACCCGCGATCCAGCGGACACCACGCTCAACATCGGGGTGGCCTACCGGCTCACCGGCGCGCTCGACGAGGCGCGGTTGCGTGCCGCCGTCGCGTCGGTCTTCGCCCGCCACGCCATCCTGCGAACCACCTACGGTGCCGACGACGACGGTGAGCCCTACCAGGTCTTCCGCGACGATGTCGAGATCCCGTGGCAGTACCACGATCTTTCCGACCTGCCGGAGGACAGCCGGGCCAGGCGGGTGGAGGTGCTGGCGCGCCGGGAGTTCGGGCGTCCGTTCGACCTGACCACAGAGCTGCCGCTGCGCATCACGCTGGCGCGCGGCGCGGCCGAAGAGTTCGTGCTGATCCTCGTGGTCCACCACATCTGCTGGGACGACGACGCATGGGCGGTGTTCTTCACCGAGCTGAACGCCGCCTACACCGGAACCGATCAGGCTCCCGCGCCGACCGCGCAGTTCGTCGATGTCGAAGTGGTCGACGGACCGGCCGAACCGGCCGAGTCGGACCTCGACTACTGGCGCACGGTGCTGCGCCCGGTTCCCGAGCCCCTGGAATTGCCGGGTCCCACGGTGGTCGCGCCGTCGAAGCAGGCCGATCGCTGCGCGCTCGGGCTGAGCGGTGACCTGTTCGACCGCGTCGAACGATTCGCGCGCGAGCACGCGGCGACCCCATTCATGGTGCTCCTGGCTGGATTCGGGGCCGTGGTCCAGCGCTACACGGCGGCGTCCGACTTCCTGGTTTCGGTGCCGGTGACCGATCGGCGCACTGCCGCGGCGGCCCGGCTCATCGGATATTTCGGCAATACGCTGCTGATCCGCCAGACCGTGCGGCCCGGCGACACCTTCGCGACTTTGGTCGAATCCACCAGGGAGATGTGCGCGGGCGCCTTCGCCCATCAGGGTGTGGGGATCGATCGCGTCGTCCGTGAGTTGCGGCCGGACCGGACGGCGGGCCGCGACGGCGCCGAGCGGCTGGTGCGTCTCGGCTTCAGTGTGCGCAAGGACGTCGACGGTCTCGCCCTGCCTGGAATGGCCGTGCGGCGGCTCGACTTCGCGGCGCCGACCGCGCAGATCCCCTTGGCGCTGACCGTTGTCCAGGATGCAAGCGAGCCCTACGTGGAGGCCGAATACTGGGTCGACGAGCTGACTCGGCCGGTGATCGAGCACCTGCTCGCGCACTTCGTCCAGCTGCTGGACAGCGGTTTGGCCCGGCCGCACGACCGCATCAGCGAACTGGACATGCTCGGTGAAACCGATCGCGCCGCCATCCTGGAGCTCTCGCGCGGCGCCTCCGTCGACAGTCCGCCCAGCACGCTGGTCGCTCTGCTGCAGGAGCGGGTGGCCGCGACGCCGGAAGCGTGCGCGCTGCTGTCCGATACCGCCGAACTGACCTACGAGCAACTGAATCGGCGGGCAAACCGGCTGGCGCACTGGCTGATCCGATCCGGGATCGGCGCGGAGGACATCGTCGGGCTGCGACTGCGCACATCGATCGAGTTCATCGTCGCGGTCCTGGGTGTGCTGAAGGCAGGTGCGGCCTATCTGCCGATCGACCCGGCGTATCCGGACGACCGCATCGACTATCTGATCGAGGACGCATGTCCCGGTCTGGTCCTGGGCGCGGTGGAGCTCGACGCGGCCGAAACGGCGGCGGCCCAGCTGCCGGAGTCCGATCCCACCGACGACGACCGGGTCCGGCCGCTGGCGCCGGGACACCTCGCCTATGTCATCTACACGTCGGGTTCGACCGGCAAACCCAAGGGTGTCGCCGTGTCGCACGCGGCGATCGCCGAACATGTCTCGACCTTCGCCGCCGAGTGGGGGCTGACGGCCGACGAGCGTTGCCTGCAATCGGCGTCGGTGAGCTTCGATGCCTCGCTGGGCGACATCTTCGTCACGCTCGCGTCCGGCGCGTGCCTGGTCGTTCCCAAGCCGGATGCGTTTCGGGACGTGCGGTACGTCGCCGATCTGATCGCCCGGCACCGAGTGACCGCGCTGCAGATGGTGCCCTCGATGCTGAGTACCTTCCTGCTGCTGCCAGAGGTGCGGGACTGGCGTTCGCTGCGCCGGGTGCCGGTGGGCGGTGAGGCACTGCCGGGCGAGGTCGCCGACCGGTTCGCGAAGATCTTCGACGCCGAGCTGCGCAACCACTACGGCCCGACCGAGGCCGTGGTGTGCTCGACGCACACGGTCGTGTCCGGACCGCAGGGCACCGGAATCGTGCCGATCGGTGTCCCGAACCGAAACGTCCACGCCTATGTCCTCAACGAGGCTCTGCAGGTCGTGCCCAACGGGGTGGTCGGTGAGATCTATTTGGGTGGCGCGCAATTGGCGCGGGGATATCTGGGCCGTCCCGCCCTGACGGCTCAGCGTTTCGTCGCCGATCCCTTCACGCCGGGCGCGCGGCTGTACCGCACCGGAGATCTCGCTCGCCGAAACGAATCCGGCGAGCTCGACTTCATCGGCCGGGCCGATGAGCAGGTCAAGGTGCGTGGTTTCCGGATCGAACTCGGCGAGGTCGAGTCCGTGATCGCGGCGCACCCGCAGGTCGCGCAGTGCGTCGTGGTGGTCGCCGAGGACGCGGTTGCCGGGCCGATGCTGGCCGCGTACGTCGTCGCGGCGGGCGGCGACGGCGCCGCAGCCGAGGTGGATCTCGACCAGGTGCGCACCCATGCCGCGACCAGCCTGCCGGAGCATATGGTGCCGAGCGCGTTCGCGGTGATCGACCGGATCCCGGTGACCGTCAACGGCAAGCTCGACAAGCGCGCGCTGCCGCTGCCGACGCCGACGGCCGAGCGGAGCTACCGTGAACCGGAGACCCCGACCGAGCGGCGCCTGTGCGCGATCTTCGCCCAGCTGTTCGCCGTGGAGCGGGTCGGCGCGGACGACTCGTTCTTCGAACTCGGCGGCCACTCGTTGCTCGCCGCCCGGCTCGTGGCCCGGATCCGGGCGGAATTCGGTGTGGAACTCGAGGTGCGCGCGGCCTTCGAGACCCCGACCCCGGCCGGCCTGGCCGCGGGCCTGGTGGCCAAGTTCCGCGACGAATTCGATATCGATCTCGACCTGATGGGGCTCGACGACGTTTCCGACGACACCGAGCTGGATGACGCCGCGCCGGTCGTCGGGTCCGGCGTCCGGCGCGCGGTGCGCAGCCAATCCCGTCCGGAACGCATCCCGCTGTCCTACGCCCAGGTGCCGATGTGGTTCCAGTACCGGATGGAGGGCGCGAGCCCGATCGGCAATCTGCCCTTCGCCGTGCGCTTGGACGGTCCGCTCGACCTCGCGGCGCTGACCGCCGCGGTCGGCGATGTGGTGGGCCGCCACGAGGCGCTGCGCACGACGTTTCCCGAACACGATGGGATTCCGTACCAGCTGGTGCACCCGAACATGGCGGTGCCGGTCCGCGTCACCGAGACGACGGCGGACCAGCTGACCCAGCGGCTGGCCGAGGCCGCCGACCACCGGTTCGAGCTGGACGGTGAACCGTTGCTGCGGGTCGAGCTGTTCGTGCTGGATGCCGAAACGCACGTGCTGTCGGTCGTCGCGCACCACATCGTCGTCGATCACGCCTCGCTGGGCGTATTCCTCACCGAATTGACCGCGGCGTATCGGGCGCGCATCGAGACGGGACGGGCTCCGGAAGCGGCCCCGCCGGCGATCCAGTACATCGATTACTCGCTGTGGCAGCGGGAGGTGTTCGATCCGGACCAGACCGGACGACCCGCCAGTGACTACGGCAAGGCGCTGGTCGAACACTGGCGCACCGCGCTGAGCGGGCTGCCGGACCAGATCGCCGTGGCGCACGATCGCGCCCGCCCACCGGTGCTCGGCAAGCGGGGCGAGGTGGTGGTCCGCACGGTGTCCCCGACGACCCGGGATGCGCTCGAGACGCTCGCCAAGAGCTGCGGCGCCAGCGAATTCATGCTGTACCAAACCGTGGTCGCGACCCTGCTGCACAAGATCGGCGGCGGTGTCGACATCGCCCTGGGCACGCCGATCACCGGGCGCGTCGACCGGTCCGTCGAGAACCTGATCGGCCTGTTCGCCAACATGGTCGTGCTGCGCAACAACCTCTCCGGCAACCCGACGCTGCGCGAGTTGGTCACCCGCGGCCGCGATGTCGTGCTCGACGCGTACGGGCATCAGGAGCTGCCCATCGAACGGCTGGTCGAGGTGCTCAACCCAGCGCGGTCGCGGTCGTGGCATCCGCTGTACCAGAACATGATTCACTTCCGGGGCGCGGACTGGGTGCCGGAGCCGGTCGATCTCACCTCCTCCGGTGCGACGACGGTGACTGCGCTGCCGGTCGACTTCGATGTCGCCTTCATGGATCTGAACTTGAGCCTGAACGTCCGGGCCGACGGCGGTATGGACGTGCGGCTCGTGGCCAACTCCGACCTGTACGAACCAGAGACGGCGGGACTCATCGCCGACGCGCTGGTGGCGGCGCTGGATGGTTTCGCGACCGAACCCGATCGACCCGTCGCCGGTCTCGAGGTGCTGCCGGAACCGCAGCTGGCCCGGTTGCTCGCCCGACCGGCTTCCGGTCCGGCCGACGCGCGGACCACAACCGCCGCAGCGGGTTCTGCGACGGAACAGACGCTGATCGCGTTGCTCGAGGAATTGCTCGACATCAGCGGTGTGTGCGCCGACGACGGGTTCTTCGCCCTCGGCGGCGACAGCGTAATCTCGATCCAGTGGTCGGCCCGCGCCACCGCTGCCGGCCTGCCGCTGACTCCGCAGCTGGTGTTCGAGCACCCCACCATCGCCGAGCTGGCGGCCGCGCTCGACACGGTCGCCGACCAGCAGGAGCCGGAACCGAAGGTGGACGATTCATCCGGCGACCGGCGGCACGCACCGATGAGCGCATCCGGTCTGGACGACGCCGCCTTGGCCGCGCTGGCCGCGTCGTGGCAGGCCCGCTCATGAGCGCGATCGACGCCGGGCAGATCGAGGATGTGCTCGCACTGAGTCCGCTGCAGGAGGGACTGTTCTCGCTGGCGGAGCTGGCCGGCGACGGAATCGACCTGTACACGATGCAGTTCATCATCGACATCGATGGACCGCTGGATGTGGCACTGCTGCGCCGCAGCGCGCAGGCCATGCTCGACCGGCATCCGAACCTGCGCGCGTCGTTCTGGCATCAAGATGTGCCGAGACCCGTGCAGATCGTGCCCGCGCACGCGGAGCTGCCGTGGTTCGAGCAGGAGGCGACGCCCGCAGAGTTCGACGCCATCGCCGAGTCACAGCGGCGTCGCCCCTTCGACCTGGCCCGCGGTCCCGCGCTGCGCATCGTGCTGGTGACGGTCCCCGGCGCCGAACCGCGCCGGCGGATGATCTTCACCGCACACCACATCCTCATGGACGGCTGGTCCGTCGCGGTGTTCTTCGGCGAGCTTTTCGCGGTGTATCGCGCGGGCGGGTCCACCGACGGGCTGCCCGAGCCGAGACCCTACCGCGACTACATCGGGTGGCTGGGCGCCCAGGACACCGCCGCGGCGGCCCGCACGTGGGCCGAATACCTCGGCGCGGTCAGCGCACCGCTGATGATCGCCGATGGCACGCGGGCCGCCCGCGGCACGGCCGCGCCCGAGAAAACCTTCCTCACATTGTCGGCGGCGGAAACCGACCGATTACGCCGATGGACCCGGGAACGCGGGCTCACGCTGAACACCGCTGTCCAGTTCGCCTGGGCAACGGTGCTCGGGCGCCTCACCGATCGCAGCGACGTGGTGTTCGGCACCACGATTTCCAGTCGCCCCGAACACCTTTCCGGTGTCGAACGCATGATCGGACTGTTCATCAACACGGTGCCGGTCGTCCATCGCCTGGACGGCGCGGTGAGCGTGCTCGACCAGTGCGCGCGACTGCAGCGCGAATCCGCGGCCATGCGTGACGTCGGCTACCTCAGCCTGTCCGCTGTGCAACGCGCGACCGGGCACAGCGCGCTGTTCGACACCCTCTTCGTCTTCGAGAACGCCCCGATCGACGACGCGATCAGCCCGGTCGTCACCGACGACGGCGTCGGGTTCCGTCCGATCGAGATGGAGAGCCTGGCCCACTACCCGGTCACCGTGGTGTCCCATATGCACGGCGACCAGCTCATCGTGGTGGTCGAGGTCATTCCCGAGTCGGTTCCGCACTTCGCCGGACCGGACATCGGCGAGCGCATGCTGTCGGTGCTGCGTCAGCTGCCGGATATCGGTGACGCCACCCCGGACGCCTTCGATCTGCTGACCGCCGCCGAACGGCAGGAATTCGCCACCCTGCCTGCCGAGTCCGGCACCTCGAGCGAGTGCACCGTCTGGGAGCTGTTCGACCGCCAGACCGCGGCGACTCCGGAGGCGGTCGCGCTGACGACCGGCGCGGGGGACCGGTTCACCTACCGGGAACTGCGTTCCGCGGCCGGCAGACTTGCGGTCGAACTACACGAGCTCGGGGTGGGACCGGAAACGGTGGTCGGCCTGATGCTGCCCCGGTCGGCCCAGGCCGTCATCGCGCTGCTCGGTGTGCTCGGCGCGGGGGGAGCCTATGTGCCGGTGGATGTTTCGCTGCCGAAGGCGCGGATCGACTCGGTCATCCGGCAGGCGCGGCCGACCGTAATCGTCACCATCGGACACTGTCGTGACCTGATCGACGACTCGGCTGTGCCGCTGCTCGTGCTGGACGATCCCGCCGTCGCGGCGCGGATGGCGCGGCGGCCCGCCGCGGCACCGGCGGTGCGACGTCACCCCGGGCAGAGCGCATACGTGATCTTCACCTCCGGTTCGACGGGTGAACCGAAGGGCGTCGTCGGCACGAATTCCGCGCTGACCAGCTACTTCGCCGATCACCGTGACCGGTTCTACCGACCGGCGATGCGCCGCCTCGGGCGGTCGCTGCGAATCGCGCACGCGTGGTCGCTGAGCTTCGACGCGTCCTGGCAGCCGATGGTGGGTCTGCTCGACGGGCAGGCGATCCACCTGTTCGACGGCGAGGAGATGCGCGACGCGCACCGCCTGGTCGACGGCATGGCCGTCCACTCCATCGACATGATCGACACGACACCGTCGATGTTCGCGCAGCTGACCGCGGCAGGTTTGCTCGATCGCGACCTCGCGGTCCTCGCACTGGGCGGTGAGGCCATCGATGCGGCACTGTGGGCGCGGCTGCGAACCCTCCCCGGCACCGCGGTGTACAACTGCTACGGACCGACCGAGACGACGGTCGAAGCCGTCATCGCCTCCGTCTGCGCCGCGGCCACGCCGACCATCGGTGGTCCGACCGCCGGAATGTCCTGCTACGCCCTGGATTCCAGGTTGCGCCCCGTGCCGATGGGAGTGGTCGGCGAGCTGTATCTGTCCGGTGCGCAACTGGCCCGCGGTTACCTCGGCAAGCCGGGTGTCACCGCGGATCGTTTCGTCGCCGATCGTTTCCGGCCCGGGCAGCGGATGTATCGCACGGGAGACCTGGTGCGCCGCAAGCCCGATGGCGGCCTGGCCTATCTCGGTCGCGCTGATGCTCAGGTGAAGGTTCGTGGCTACCGCATCGAGATCGGCGAGATCGAGACGGCGATGCGGCGTCTGCTCGGCGTGGACGCCGCCGCGGTCACTGTCGTCCGCCGGGCGGACAGCGCCACCCTGGTCGGGTTCGTCATCCCCGGTCGCGAACGGGCGGTCGACCCCGCACGGTTGCGGGCGGCGCTCGCGGATCACCTTCCGGCGTATATGATCCCAGCCCGGATCATGGTGCTGGCGCAGTTCCCTGTGACCGTGAACGGCAAGCTCGACGGCCACGAGCTGAGCCGGCTCGCCGAGGGCGCGCTGTCGCCTGGATCGGGCAGCGACCCGACCCAGGCGGCCACGCCGGAAACGCCCACGGAGCGGGCACTGTGTGAGGTGTTCGCACAGCTCTTCGACGGTAAGGCGCCGAATGTCGAGGAAGACCTCGCCACCCGCGGCATCGACAGCATCGTGGCGATCTCCCTGGTCAACAAGGCCCGGCGGCGCGGCTTGCCGCTGAATCCGCGAATGGTGCTGAGCACGCCGACGATCCGGGAGCTCGCCGCGGCGATCGATACCGCCACCGTCACCGGATCGGCCGCCGATTCCGGCGCCTACGGTGCGGTGCTTCCGCTGCCCATCGTGTCCTGGATGTACGAGTACGGTCGCTACCGCCGCTTCACCCAGACGGCCCTGCTCCGCATCCCCGCCGCAATCACGGCCGCCGACCTGGAAGCCGTCCTGCAGGCGCTGCTCGACGGCCACGACGTCCTCAGGTCGATCCTGGCCGACACGCCCGACGGCCCGCGGCTGGCCACACGTGCGCCCGGATGTGTTCGAGCCGTGGACATCCTGACCCGGGTCGAGGCCGGCGGCGCGGGTGATCTCGGCGCCGCGGTCGAGTCCGCCGCGCGCCGGGCATTGGACGAAATCGATCCGCGCACCGGCGACATGGTCCGGGCGGTGTGGTTCGCGGGCGCAGACGTCGGTGAGGTTCTGCTGCTGACCATCCATCACCTGGCCGTGGACGTGGTGTCCTGGCACATCCTCCTGGCCGGTCTCGACGACGCGTGGACATCGGTCACCGCCGGCGCCGCGCCCGGGTTGCTCGGCGAGGTCACCTCGTACCGGGAGTGGTCGCAGTCCATGTGGCGGCGGGCGAACGAGCCGCAGGTGCTGACCCAGCGCGACTACTGGCTACGGCAGCTGGCCGAACCGGATCCTCCGATCGGGCACCGGGTCCCGGATCCGGTCACCGATACCTGGTCGTCGTTGCGGGTGACCCCGGCGCCGACGTCGGTGGCGGTCACCGAGCGGATGCTGGCCGGCCTGACCACCTCGGAAGGGGTGCGCGAATTCCTGCTCGCCGCACTGACGATGACACTGGTCAGCTGGCGGCGCGAACAGGGCAAGGTGGGTTCCGGTGCACTGATCGCCCTCGAGAGCCACGGCCGGGCCGACGCCGCGCTCGGCACGGACACGACCGGCACCGTCGGCTGGTTCACCAGCGTGTTCCCGGTGCGTCTCGGTGGCGGCGCAGTGGGCGTCGACGTCGAGCGTGCCGAGTCGGATCCGGGTGCGGCCAGGGCGCTGTTGCGATCGGTCGCCGAGTATATTGCGGCGATTCCCCACGACGGGCTGGACTATGGACTCCTGCGCTATGTCCATCAGGTTCCCGAACTGGTGTCGGCGCCGCACCCGCAGGTCGAGTTCAACTATCTGGGCCGGGTGGATCTGAGCGGCCAGGGCGGCCGAGCCTGGTCCCTGCTCACCGGTGCGCTCGCCGACGCGCTGCCCCTCGACCCCGAGCCGGAACTACCGCTGCGCTACGCCCTCGATGTGATCGCGGCGATCGGCGCGACCCCCGAGGGGCCGCAGCTGATCACCAACTGGCGCTGGAGTGACGCCCTGCTCTCTGCGTCCGATGCGGACCGGCTTGCGGCACTGTGGCAGCGCTGCATCGCGGCACTGGCCGCGGCACTGGAGCAGTGAGAGGAAAAGCGCGGGCCGGAGGGATCGCCTCCGGCCCGCGCTGTTTCGGTCTGTTCCGGCTCTGCCGGTCAGTGCGGTGCGGGTGAACCGACGATGAGACTGCCGACGCTGCATTCCTCGAGCTCGTCGACGCCCGCCGCCTGCGCGAAGGCCGCCGTGTCGCCGAAGCCCTGTGCGCACACGCCGAGTCCCATCGCGGTCGCGGCCAGATACACCGTCTGCATGACGACACCCACGTGTTTGAGGATCGTCGCATAAGCGATCTGCTCATAGGTCCACATCATCCGTCCCGCGCGAGCCGCGAGCACAATCAGCAGCTGCGGTTCGGCGCCCTCGGCAAGGGTGGCGGAGGTGGCGCGCAACAGTCGCTGAACCTCGGGCGAATCCGCGGCGGCGACCGGGCGCAGCACGTGGTCGAACGAGTCGTAGTGGTACATGCCCTGCGGCACACCGTCGACGTGCCGCACCACCGGATAGAACTCGAGTTCGTAGACGCTGCCGCCCGACGGATACGGACGGGACACCAGTTCCTCGCCCTCGCCGGCGGGCCGCACCTCTCGGGTGCGGGCGGTGCGGTAGAGCAGCTCGGCGAGCTGGTCTCCGGTGATGGGCGCGGCGTCGTCGAAGGCCCGGCAGGAGCGCCGGTCCTCCAGCACCGCGGCGAGGGTCGGATCCGTGGCGCGTAGTGCCGTCAGGTCCGGAACCGCCAGTTCGATCGCGGCACCCGGGTAGACCGCCTTGCGGGCGGGCGGTTGCGGGTAGCTGCCCTTCGCCCATTTCGTGGGACCGAAATGATCCCAGGTCACCGTTCGTTGGCCGAGTGTGCTGCGACGATGAAACCACAGGTCGGGCGCGCTCCAGCTCCGCGTGGCGAACCGCTGTTCCTCATCGGCCGGCGCGGCCGGTGCGAAGCCGCACCACACCAGATCCGTGGCGATGCGGGCCGCGATGTCGTCCGGCAGACCGGATGCGGCGGCGTCGAGACCGCCGAGGAAAGCGACGATCCGCGGGTCGGAAATGCGCAGGTCACACCAGGACATCGGGTTTTCGAGCACGAAGTCTGCCGAATCGCGATGCAGCACCGAGAATTTCGACAGTTTCGGCGGTGTCGCCGCGGCGATTCCCGGCTGGGTGGCCGGGATGCCGAACGGCTGGATGGTGTAGAGGTCGCGGTTGTCGTGGCGGACGGTGATCGTCAGCCAGCCACCGGCGGCCAGCCGGTCGAGGAGTGGGGCGACCTCGTCGGAGGGCGCCGAGGACAGTTCCGGAAAAGTCGAAGGCCCCCGGTTCAGCGTCCGCAATATCTGGAGCTGTGCCGCGCCCAGTCCGGTCAACTTCTCGCTGTGCGGCGGGTTGAGCAGCACGGCACCGCGGGGAACCGTGAGGCAGGTTGCGCCCGCACGCCAGGCGTATCGGGTCTGGTCGGGATAGGTTGCGGTGCGCAAACCGGGGACCTTCGCTTTCCGATCTCGATGACGGACGGCTACTTCGCGGCGTTGGCCAGTGCGGGCTGAATCTTGTCCAGGATGTAGGGAACGTTCAACGCGCTCGGCTGATTCACGGCGCTGATGTCCTGGGTGGACATCGACACCACCGACTCCTTCCGCACCGCGGGAAGCTCGCGGTAGCCGGGCAGTTCGCGATACATCTGGTCCAAGCCGGGGGAGGCCGCCGCCAGCAGCAAATCAGCCTGGAGTTCGGTGGTGCGCTCCGGAGACAGGGCAACGCGGCCGCCGGTGTTGGGGAGGCTGACGAGGTTCTGCGGGATGCTCATACCCAGCTGCGTGAAGATCTCGGCGGAACCGTCTTTCGGGTCGTTGAGCACCATCAGTTGGGCGGCGCTGTAGAGCCACGTGCTGGCGAACGTCTTACCCTTCAGTCCGGGGTACTGCTGGGCGAGCGCCTGGATCCGGTTGTCCACGCCGGCGATGATCTCAGTGGCCTTGTCCTGCTTGTGCAGCACCTTACCGAGCGCGGTCACCTGGTCCCGCCACGGCGTGACCACTTCCTTGCCGAGCGCGGGCAGCGTGGGGGCGAGCTGGGACAGGTTGTCGTAGATCTTGCGATCGCTGAGGTAGACGAAGCCGTCGGCCAGGATCAGATCGGGCTCCAGCGCGGCAACCTGTTCGATCAGCCCTTCGCTGGTCAGCTCCTTGGACTCGGCCAGCGACGCGGGCTCCCAGGCGGGCCGGCTCTTGGTGAGCGCCGCGATGTTGTCCAGGTAGCCGACCGGGGTGACGCCGAGCGCCTGGGCCGCGTCCAGCCACTGGTTGCCCAGGGCGACGACCCGTTGCGGAACATCGGGGATCGTCGTCTCGCCGAGTGCGTGGGTGATCGTGGTGGCCGCACCGCTCGAGCTCGGCTCGTCGGCGGATGATCCGCACGCGGCCAGGCCGACGGTGGCGACGCAGGCCAGTGCCGCGGCCGTCACCCGCCGCCAGTTACGGGACATTCGAACCGACTTCATCGTTGAACTCTCTTTCGTGGAGGCACCCCAAGTACGGTAGGTGAGGCTACCCTAAATATTTGAACGCTTAGGTTAGCATTGCCAAAGGCGCGAGAGCGGGTGTGTCGGAACGGAGGAATGAGGTGCTGAAGCGCGACGTGAGCGCTGGACTCCTGGGCGCAGGCGCAGTCCACGGTCCGGTCCACCGGCCGACGGCCGCTGTCCGCGCCCGGCACGAGAGGAAGCAGTCGATACCGCAGGCGGAGCTGGCCCGGCTGGTCGCTGAATGGTCGACCGGTGTCGAACCAACAGAGGTCGCGGGCATCGCCGAGGTGCTGGAGCGCGGCCGCTTCGTCCCGGCACACCGGACCGCGCTGCGCTGCGGTGGGACGACGGTCAGCTACGGAGAGCTGTTCGAGTCGCTGGACCGACGCACCGCCGTGGCCGGTTGCAGCGAGCGCGCAGGGATCTGGCCGCGCGTGGCCGCCGCAACCGCGGCAGTGCGAGCCGGTGCACCCCTGCCTGTGCCGACACCGCACGGCCGAACCGTGCTCGTCGGCGCCGGCGCCCTGGCCGCTGCCGCCGCCGACCGGCGGTCCGTCGCCGCGGAATGCTGGGAGAACACCGACCGCGCAACCGGTTCGGCGCACATCCGGCTGCTCGCCGCGCCCCGGGCCGGTCACGACCTGCTGATCGAACTGCTCGCGGCGATCGCGGACGGTGCGACCCTTGTCGTCGCCACCGACGACGAGCACGCCGATCCGGCCGCCCTGGCCGAACTGATCGCCGAACACTCGGTGACCCACGTGGTCGCCGACCTGGGCATGCTGGCCGCATTCGACGACATCGGCGTCACCACGCTACCGACGGTCCGGCGCTGGGATGTCGCCGGAACCGCATGTCCCGCTTCGCTTTCCCGGCTGCTGACCGCATTGTCGCCGCGGTCGACCGCCCGCGCGGCGTATCGACTGCCCGAATACGCCGGTCCCGCCGCCCGCGGCCCGCTCGACGGAACCGGCCGGATGCGACCCATCCCCGGTGCCCGGCTGCTGGTGCTGAATCACGCGGGTCACCCCGTGCCACCCGGGATGGTGGGTGAGATCTATCTCGGTGGCGTCTCGCTCGCCCACGGATACGCCGAACCCGCCGAGACCGCACAACGTTTCGTCACCGTGCCGTTCCTCCCGGGCGTGCGGCTGCTCCGCACCGGCGAGTCGGCCCGCTGGACGACCGACGGCTGGCTGGTCGACGCGACCGCTTGACCCGGCCCGGTCGAGCCGCCGGACCGGGCCGATCGGATACATCGGCGCAACCTCGCCAGCCAGCGCTCGATCGCACCGATCTTTGCCGGCCACATCCGCGATGACCTCGGTCGCCGCGTCCTGCTCGTGCAGCACCCTGCCCAGGGTGGTGACCTGTTCCTGCTACGGCGCGACCGACCCCGCGGACGGACCGGGCCGGGTCGGAGCGACCTTGGAGAGCTCGTCGTAGGTCTTCTGATCGGCGATGAACGGATCGGCCGAAGCGGGGAGTTGGCCTGTCCCGCTCGACGACCTACTGTCGACCGCGATGAGCACTGTTCCGACTTCGGTAGTAGTGGCGGCTGCCGTCTGCCTCGCCTTGATGACGGTCGGCCGGTGGCTTTTCGTCAACGAGACGGTTGCCGACCGACTGATCAACCGAACGTGGAGCTGGACCTTGGTCGCGCTCCTGCTGTACGAAGCCGCGGCCGTGTTGGATCATCCCGATCTCGCGCGGCGCTTGTTTCTCGGTGTCGGTCTGATGGGCACCGCCAGTTTCTATGGGCTGGCCCGGCTCGTCGGCGATGCCGATGCCGATGCGGATGCGGAGACCGCCTACCGGCGTCAGCGCGGATACGATTCGGCATTCGCTGCCGTAGGCGTTTCCGTGGTGCTGGGCACACCGGTTATCCAGGGCGCGTTTCGGTTCGACTATGCCGAATTCATCTGGACGCTGTCGATGCTGCCGGCCATCTATGGCGGTCTTCTCTTCGGCCGGGCGAGTGCTCGCGAGCTGCGCGTCGCGGGCTCTTCGACCAGGGAACGGCTCGCCTATGCGGTGTTACTGGCGTTCGCGGTCTACTGGGCGATCGCGTCGGTGATCGTGATCGTCCGTTCGATCGCCGGTACGCGGCCGAGCGAGCCCGGAAAGGTGTGGGCTGTCCTGGCCTTCCTCATGCTTTTGGCGGTGACCCTGTTCACTGCGATCCCGCTGATCGTGGTGCTGCTCGCGCGGACGGGATGGGATCGGACGGGTCGCGCCTGCCGTCGACTGCGACCGCTGTGGCAAGACCTGACCGCGGCGGTGCCGGAAGTCGTTCTGCTCCATGATCATTCAGCTCCACCGGAATCATCCGCCCGGCTGTACCGAATGACCGTGGAGATCTGGGACGCACTGCTGCACCTGAAGCCGTACCTGCCGGAATCGCCAGAGCCGGGCGCCGCCGAGATGGACAACGACGTGCGGGACGACGCACTCCAGCTGGCGCGGGCCATGCGAGCGAAGCTCGACGGCCACGCGCCTGCCCCTGCCTCTCCCACTTGGAGCACTGCGCAGGCGGGGCCGCGTGATAGAGCGACGGAGCTACGGTACCTGCTGGCACTCGCCCGTGAATGGCCGAAAGTCGCTGGAGGCCATACTGCCCTATTTCGCGTACGCAAAAGCGAGTGCGGGAAACAGGGTCGGCTGGTCAGCCCGCGCTGACGGGTTCTTGGCGGGTACCCCGACTACCTCACCCTCGCCGCCGAGAACACCTACGAACTGGGTCTGCGCGCCCTCATCGCCGGTCTGCTTTCGTGACGGGAGTCGACACGCGAAAGACTCACTTACGCAGCGTTATCGGCGTTATCCCCTTCGCCCGTCGCGATCGAGACCGACGTGCGCGGCTACACACGCCAATTGGCACAAGCCGTGCGGGCGAAGCGTGCAGGCAACGCACCAGCAACTACTTTCCCCGCTCGGGGGCACGGTGCACGAGCCCCGCGATCGTGCGGCGGAGTTGCGGTATCTGCTCGAACTCGCTCACGAATGGCCGAAAGCGGTCGCGGCCCTCGGCTACGAGTCCAGCACTCCACATGCTGCCGCGATTGCCGCGGTGTCCCAGTAGAAGGGGTACACCTCGGCGATTCGGCCATTGGCGAAGATGATCGTCTGCACATCTGGCACTACACGGCGGGCGACCTCATCGTGCGCGCGAGATCCACGCGCCGCGCCGCCGAGAACCGCCCCACCTTCCGCGCGCAGGTCTTCGCCGACCTGGACGCCGAAACCTACCCCCGCCTGGCGACCCTGGGCCCCGGCTATCTCACCCTCGCCGCCCAGAGCACCTACGAACTCGGTCTGCGCGCCCTGATCACGGGCCTGCTCTCGTGACCAGGGTCGCGTTCGAGCCTGCCGCCATGAGCAGGCTCGAACTGCGCCCAGCCGGACTCAGAAGGTGACGCGCTGGTCGGCGGGCAGGAAGAGCTTGTCGCCTTCCTTCACCTCGAAGGTCTTGTAGAACTCCTCCAGGTTGCGCACGACCTGGTTGCAGCGGAATTCGGCGGGGGAGTGGGTGTCGGCGGCGAGGTAGCGGACGGTGAGTTCCTTCGTCTGCTTTTCCCGCCAGCTGCGAGCCCAGGACAGGAACATGGTGCGGTAGTCGGGGTTGTCGATCCCGCGGCGTTTTTCGGCGATGCGGAAGGCGGCCAGGGTGATCTGCAGGCCGCGCAGGTCGGCGAGGTTCTCGCCGACGGTGAGTTCGCCGTTGACGTGCTGGTTCGGCTCGAGGCCTTCGGGGACCAGCACGTTGTACTGCTCGACCAGTTGCTTCGCCTTGGCGTCGAACGCGGTTCGGTCCTCGGGGGTCCACCAGTCGCGGCGGTTGCCGTCGCCGTCGTATTTGGAGCCTTGGTCGTCGAAGCCGTGGCCGATTTCGTGGCCGATGGTCGACCCGACCGCTCCGAAGTTGACCGCGGGCAGCGCGTCTTTGTCGAAGAACGGCGGCTGGAGGTATGCGGCCGGGAAGACGATCTGGTTGGAGGTCGCCGAATAGTAGGCGTTCACCGTCTGCGGCGACATACCCCATTCGGTCTTGTCGACCGGGGTGCCCAGGCGCGCGAAGGCACGCTTGACCTCGAAATCATTGGCGGCGAGCAAAGATTCGATCAGCTTGCCCTTGGTGATCTTCAGCTTGGAGTAGTCGATCCACTTGTCCGGATAGCCGATCTTGGGATCGATCTTGTCCAGTTTCGCCAGCGACGCCGCCCTGGTCGCGGGCGACATCCAGGTGGAGTTGGTGAAGTTCTCCCGGTAGGCCGCGATGACGTCGCCGAGCATTTCCTTGGCACGCTCTTTGGCCTCCGGCGGAAAATGCTTGTCCACATACAGTTTCCCGAGCTGTTCGCCGAGCCGTTCGTCGACGATGCCGACCCCGTACTTCCAGCGTTCCGGCCGCTCGTCCTGACCGTTGAGCACCTTGCCCCTGAAATCGAAATTCGCGTCGTTGATGGCTTTGGGTAGGTAAGGCGCGAATTCCCGCAGCACGTACAGCTTGAGATAATCCCGCCACGTGGCGATGTCGACTTCGGTCCACAGCTGACCCGCCGCCGTGAGGTAGGACGGCTGGTTGACCACGATCGACGCGAACAGCTCGCGCGGGCGGTCGGTGTTCCCCGCCAGCCACGGGTCCCAGTCGAATCCCGGCGCGAGTGCGGTCATATCGGCCCAGCTGTACAAGTTGTACGTCGCGTCGGTGTCGCGGTTGCGCACGTTGTCCCAGTGCGCGGGAGCGATGCGCTTCTCCAGATCGAACACGCGCTGAGCGATACCGGCCGGATCGGCGAACCCGGCGCCCGCCGCGATGCGCTCGAGGAAGATTCGATACTGCCCGAGCACCTCGGCGTACTCGGGCTTCCGGTAGTACTGCTCACCGAGTCCGAGGCCGGACTGGCCGACCGAAGGGATGTAGGCGTCGGAGTTCTTCCGGTCGACGCCGATGCCGAGTCCGATCAGCCCGCCGATCGGCAGCTCGGCCATCACCTTCGCCAGGTCCGGCTTGGTCGCGGCGCCATCGATCTCGGCGAACAGCCCCGCCAGCGGGGTCATGCCGAGCCGTTCGATTTCGTCCCAGTCCAGGCGCGCGTCGTACAGGTCCTTGATCTGCTGGGCTTCCGAGCCGGGCTTCGGGTCCTGGATGCCCTCGATGATCTCCCGCAACTGCTGCTGGGTGCGCTCGGCGGCCTCGCTGGTCGAGCCGAAGGCGACTTTGTCCGGCGGCAGCTGGTACTCCCGCAGCCACTTCCCGTTGACGTGCCGGTACAGGTCGTCCTGCGGCCGGATCGTCTCGTCCGCTCCGCTCATGTCCACCCCGGTGCGCGTCTGGCTCGCCGGTTCGGTGTCGTTCGAGCAGGCGACCAGCGCGGCGGCGGCCGGGACCGCCCCGAGCGCGATCAGAAACGCACGACGGTCCAGCTTGCCTGGACGACCGGTTGATGTCACGAGAGTCCTCTCCCCGACGCGGCGTTGCCGCAGATGTACGTAAAGGCAGCCTTGCAGGACACCGAGGCTACCGGCGCGGCGCCGGTCCAGCCCGGAAACGTGGCCCGGGGGGGCCGCCCGCGCCGCGGCGACCGCCCGATTTGGGAACGACCTGCGGATTCCCATACACTAGACCGGTTGCCTGCGGGAGCTATGCCCGCAATCCGGCAGTGAACCCCCAGTGGTTGGTTCCGCGTTATCGCTCAGATCGAGGAAAACCGCTGGCAGGCGCGCGTCCGGAGGGCAACCGACCATGCCCGTCGGGTCGGCAATCCGGCGTGCTAAACGTCCAGGTCAAGGAGGACGCTGAAGTGATTCAGCAGGAGTCGCGACTGCGCGTCGCCGACAACACGGGTGCGAAGGAGATCCTCTGCATCCGCGTTCTCGGTGGTTCGTCGCGTCGCTATGCCGGTATCGGCGATGTCATCGTCGCTACCGTGAAGGACGCCATCCCCGGCGGCAACGTCAAGCGGGGTGATGTCGTGAAGGCCGTCGTCGTGCGCACCACCAAGGAGCGCCGCCGTCCGGACGGTTCCTACATCCGTTTCGACGAGAACGCGGCCGTGCTCATCAAGGCGGACAACGACCCGCGCGGCACTCGCATCTTCGGCCCGGTCGGCCGCGAGCTGCGCGACAAGAAGTTCATGAAGATCGTCTCGCTGGCCCCGGAGGTGCTCTGACATGAAGGTGCACAAGGGCGACACCGTGCTCGTCATCTCAGGCAAGGACAAGGGTGCCAAGGGCAAGGTCATCCAGGCCTACCCGAAGGAGAACCGGGTTCTCGTCGAGGGCGTGAACCGGATCAAGAAGCACGTCGCGAACTCCGCCACCCAGCGCGGCGCCTCCTCGGGCGGCATCGTGACCCAGGAAGCTCCGATCCACGTGTCCAACGTGATGGTCGTCGACTCCGACGGCAAGCCGACCCGGGTCGGCTACCGGACCGACGAGGAGAGCGGCAAGCGGGTCCGGATCTCCCGGAAGAACGGGAAGGACATCTGACATGACCACGACCGAAAAAGTGCAGCCCCGGCTGAAGCAGCGCTACCGCGAGGAGATCAAGGACGCGCTGAACAACGAGTTCAACTACGCCAACGTGATGCAGATCCCGGGAGTGGTGAAGGTCGTCGTCAACATGGGTGTCGGCGACGCCGCCCGCGACGCGAAGCTGATCAACGGCGCGGTCAACGACCTGGCGCTGATCACCGGCCAGAAGCCGGAGATCCGCAAGGCGACCAAGTCGATCGCCCAGTTCAAGCTGCGCGAGGGCATGCCGATCGGCGCCAAGGTCACCCTGCGTGGCGACCGGATGTGGGAGTTCCTCGACCGCCTGGTGTCCATCGCGCTGCCGCGTATCCGCGACTTCCGCGGCCTGTCGCCGAAGCAGTTCGACGGCAACGGCAACTACACGTTCGGCCTGAGCGAGCAGTCGATGTTCCACGAGATCGACGTGGACAAGATCGACCGCCCGCGCGGCATGGACATCACCGTGGTGACCACCGCGACCAACAACGAAGAAGGCCGTGCCCTGCTCAAGCACCTCGGCTTCCCGTTCAAGGAGAACTGAGCACATGGCAAAGAAAGCACTGGTCAACAAAGCCAACGCCAAGCCGAAGTTCGCGGTCCGCGCCTACACCCGCTGCCAGCGGTGCGGCCGCCCCCACGCGGTCTACCGCAAGTTCGGCCTCTGCCGCGTGTGCCTGCGCGAAATGGCGCACCGGGGCGAGCTGCCGGGCGTGCACAAGAGCTCCTGGTGAGCCGGACGCTCTTCTGAGCGTCCCCAACTGAACACCTGAACGAGGGCACGGACTCCTGTCGAGTCCGTGCCCTCGTTCGCATTCACGATGACTGCTCGCAACGGCGGTCTAGGTAGGCTTCGGTCATGACGATCCAGGCATCGGCCCACTTGCCGCACGAGATGACCGAGGAGCAGTACCGGCAGCTGCCCGAGGGTGTCGCGCGCGAGATCGAGGTTGTGCACGGGCATGTGATCGTCTGTGAATCGCCGGTGCCCGAGCACAATCGCGTGGCACGCCGCTTGGCCGGCTCCATGGAGGACTTGCCGAGCACCGAGCCGTGCATTCGAGTCGAGACCGATATAGATGTGGTCCTTTGGCGGATACCGAAGTTCACCTTTCGGAGACCGGATGTGACGGTGTATCGCTGCCTGCCCGAACGTGGAGCGAAGCCGGAGGCCGGCGACGCGCTGATCGTCGTGGAGGTGTCTTCGCCGTCCACTGCCGCCGAAGACTTGCTGGACAAAAAGGTTCAGTACGCTCGAGCAGGTATTCCGCTCTACCTGGTTGTCGTCCTCGACACGAAGTTCGATATCGAGGAGGTGCGGGAATTCCGGCTCGACGCCCACGCCGCCGAATATCGCCTGCATCGGCTGCACCGCGACGGATTCCTTCGCTTAGAGCCTGTGGTGCTCGGCGATATCAGCTTCGCCGACTTGGTTCGCTAGCCGCTGGCTCGGGTCACCGGCTTGACCGGCGGACTCCAGCCGGTCGAGCGTTGATCCATCTGGTACTGCGCCGCCGCGGTGTAGCTGAACGCGGCGGCGCGCCCGTGTCCCCGATCCGCGCCACATGGAGCGACAGGCTACATCGACGGTCTGACTCGCTTCCGGCACTGGAACGGCGTCTTGCCAGTCCTTCCGCTGACTGTGTTCGCACTCTTGGGGATGTGATGTGCGACCGGCCTCGGCTGTGATTTGTCCCGGATATCCGGTTCGATGACACTTTCTGTGTCGATACCGCTTAACGTCGCGGGGGCACAACAGTTGGTTCGGAAGGTGGCGGCGAGCGTGACAGGTACCGAGGCGAAGCTTGATGAACTGGTCAAGATTCTGACGATCGCTGCGGAACCGGCGGGTGAGGCCGGTGCCGCCAAGCGGGAGAAGAAGGGCGTTCCGAGCGTTCGCCAGCGTGTGGACATGCTGCTCGACCGCGGGACGTTCATCGAGACCGGTGCGTTGGCTCGTCAGCCCGGGCAACCGGATGCTCTCTACGGTGACGGGCTGGTCACCGGTCGCGGTCTGATCGGGGGCCGTCCGGTGGTGGTGATCGCCCACGATCAGACCGTGTACGGCGGGTCGGTCGGTATCACATCGGCCCGCAAGTTCATGCGGGCGCTGCAACTCGCGTTCGACAACGCATGCCCGGTGGTGACGATCAATGATTCCGGCGGTGCGCGTATCCAGGACGCGGTGGGTTCGATCGCTTCGTTCGGTGATATTTCCCGGGTGTTGGAGAAACTGTCCGGGTATGTGCCACAGGTGTCGATCATTCTCGGCAAGTGCGCGGCGGGTTCGGTGTACGGACCGATCAACACCGACGTGCTCATCGGTACCAGGGATTCCTACATGTTCGTCACCGGGCCGGAGGTGATCAAAGCCGTCAACGGTGAGGACGTCACCGCCGAGGAGCTCGGTGGCGCCGAGGTACAGGCCGAACGCGGCACCCTGCATTACGTGGCCGACACCGAGCAGGAAGCCTACGAGTGGGCGCGCAACTACCTGAGCTACATGCCGACGAGCTGTCTCGAGCAGCCGCCGATTGTGAACCCCGGCCTCGAGCCGGAGATCACTGCTACCGATCGAGAGCTCGACACGATCATCCCGGATTCCGATCGCGCCGGTTACGACATGCATGAGATCCTGCTGCGGATCTTCGACGACGGTGAATTTCACGAAATCCGCGCCGCGTTCGCCCCGAATCTGATCACCGGGTTCGCCAGGGTCGACGGCTATCCGGTCGGTGTGATCGCCAACCAGCCGTTGGTGCTGGGTGGTTCCATCGACGCCGCCTGCTCGGACAAGTCGACCTACTTCATCCGGCTCTGCGACGCGTTCAATATCCCGCTGGTATTCGTCGCGGACACCCCGGGCGTGCTGCCCGGCCTCGAGCAGGAAGCCAACGGTGTGATCATCCGCGGCGGGCGGGTCCCGCGTGCGATCATCGAGGCGACGGTCCCGATCATCAACCTGGTCGTGCGCAAGTCTTACGGTGGCGCCTACGGCATGATGGCGGCCCGACAGGTGGGTGCCGATATCAGCTTCGCCTGGCCGACAGCCCGGATCGCTGTGATCGGCGCCGACAGCGCGGTCGACCTCATCGGCAAGCGGCAATTGGCGGCGGTGCCGGAGGAGCATCGGGCAGCGGCGCGCGAGTTCATGATCAACCAGTACAACGAGACGATCGCCACCCCGTGGATCGCCGCCGAACGCGGCTACATCGACGCGGTCATCGAACCGGCGCGCACCCGGCTGGAGATCCGGAACGCGCTGCGCCTGTTGCGGGACAAGCCGCCGGTCAAGCCGGAGTTCAACCCGCGCAAGCACCCGGTGTACCCGATGTGATCTTCCCGTTGATTCCGCAGCTGGCGTATGGCACGCCGGGCGCTGTCGCACCGACAGGTTGCCGGAAGAGGAATCTGGCGACCTCCTCGACCGATGTCGATCACTGGGCCGATCTGGCCACCAGCACCAGCGCGAGGGATTCCTGGGCCGCCAGCTTCCTGAAGCCACCGGCAATTGCGGACGCGACAGAGCCCGCGCGGCGACGGTGTGACCACCGAGCCTGCGCCAAGTAGCGAATCGCAGTCGAGCGAAGAAGGGCGCTGCGGCGGATGGTTTCCGCCGCAGCGCCTTTCGCGACTTCAGCTCAGCAGGTCAATCGCTGATCGTCAGGGCAGCACCTGCGGAATGACATCGGGCGCGACCGTACCCACGACCGCGCCGACCACGGCACCCAGGATGGCGGTGGTCACCACGCCGACCGCGGCGCACAGCACGTAACCGACGACGAAGGCGGCCACGGTCGGAATGCAGGTGATGAGGGCGGCGATCGCGCCGACGCCCGCGCCCGCGGCCGCACCGTTCATGACCGGATCCGGGTACTGCGCCCCCGGATTGGTCGCGATGTCCTTCAGCTCCGCGCCCGTCGCGGCCGAGACCTCAGGTGTCGTCACCGACAGCGTGCGGCCGTCGTCGGACACCTTGGCATCCAGGGCGATGGTGGTACCGGACGGCGTGGCCAGCGTGCGCGGAAGCTCGGTGACCGCCGCGCCGACCTTGTCCACGACCTTGATCGAGGCCTCGCCGAGCTGGAACGTGCCTGCATCCAGCGTGGCGGACACGCTGCGCAGGTCCGGCGCGACCGTGGTGTGGTAGCCGATGTCCGCGGACGTGCCTGACGTCGAGATCGCCTGGGCCAACTTCGCCTGCTGATCGGCGTAGTTGGTGGCCGATGCGGCTCCGGCACCGGCGAACGTAGTCGCCACGGCCAGCGGCAGCGCACCGATGAGCGCCTTACGACCAATACGCATTGCAGCGCGATAGAACATTGAATTCATTCTCCCTCCCGACCCCCGATCACCCCCGACGTGGACGATTCGAACGTCGTATCGTGTGAACCGAACGCACTATTGGTAGCGACTACACGATCGTCAACGCAAACCTTGTGACATTGTCCACAATGTGGAACCGATTGAGCAGCAGGATATTTCGCTGCCGACATGATGGTTCGGCAAACTGAGAGCGAATGCTGTCGCCGGCCCCGCCGCCACATCGGGCGACTGCCCGAAACTTTCGTTTCGGCGCTGTCAAGACGCACTGCTCCGGGGCGAGCATGCCGATATCGTTCGGTGCGTTCTCGGTCTGCCCGTGCGTCTCGGAGTTGTCCAGCAATCTGATACTCCAGCCGGATTGCGTGATCAGTTGAGTTGGCGTGAACGTCGCCGATACGGGCGGCGTGGAGGTCGGCGGCGCGCAAGATCGAGCGCCCGCGCGGTACGGACATCAGCATGGTGACCGCCGCGACCAACAACGAAGAAGGACGTGCCCTGCTCGGGCACCACGGCTTCCCGTTCAAGGAGAAAGCGCTGGTCAACCTAGCCAACGCCAAGCCTGAGTTCGCGGGTCCGCGCCTACACCTGCCGCCAGCGGTGCGGCAGCACGCACGCGGTGTACCGCCAGTTCGGCCTCTGGCGCGTGTGCCTGTGTGAAATGGCGCTTCTATTCCAGTCGTCCTTATTTAAGGTTGAACGCTAACCTTAAATAAGGAGGTGGCATATGTCGGCCGCCGAAACCGGGCATTCGAGTCACCCGAGGCGATCACCGCGTTCACCGCCCTGGAACGGCGGCGTGCTAGTCCGGACGGCGATACGTGAGCCTCACGCCCGAATCGCCCGGTGCCGCGCCGCCCCACCCGCGAGGTGGCTAACGAACGCCCCAGTATCGGCTGTGCACCGTCATGCGCCTGGGCTCCTTCATAGGCGGGCTCATCGAACGCAGGACGTTGGTCCTGAGGTGATGTGCCACGGATAGTGTTGTGCTCCATGGAGTCCGAACGAGCTGAAGATATCGCCAGACTGCCTCGTAAGCGGATGGGGGCGGTTCACCTTCAGACTGAGGAGCTTCGGGGCTGGGCGTGGTGCGATGACGTTGAGGCCGCGAAAAGACTGCCGGATGTGTTGACTCGGCGCGTGGCAGCGGCGCGCCGGGCTCGGGCTGAGGGAGCGCTGGCATATCTGGAAGATGGATTCGCTGTCGCGTAAGTACGACGACCTGCGTCGACGCTAGGGCATGAAGCGTCGGGCGGATGGGGTCTCGGTCAGCGGCGGCGATCGACAGCGTGTCCAGCCTCCGCGTCCTCGCGGACTTCGGGACATACGGAAAGTCTTGAGGAACAATAGATCATGGAGCTCCCTCCCGAAGCGTCGTAGGGAAGGAGAGCTGCAGGTTTCGCTGCCGCCAGGCTTCGGGTACGTTTGTGGCTGAACTACTCTGTGATAGAGGGGGCCGGGTTGGCGGGGGAAGTGCCATCGCTGTCGGTCGACACCGATGATGTCAAAGCCTTGGGGCGCTTGGCATTCGATGTCGCGACGCAATGCCGTGATGGCTACTCGGCTTTGGAGACCGATGCTCGGGACATGCTGGCGAGCTGGGCGGGAAATAACGCCCGCGCGTTCTCAACCGGTTGGGAAGAGTTCCACCAAGGGGCGGTGCAGGTGTGGGACGCACTGTTCGAGTTGGCGGAGAAGCTGGGGGTGACCGCCGATACCGTGCGTCAGACCGATCAAGCCTTCGCCACCGGCGTCAGCTCGCTCGATCTGCCCTGAGCGAGGACGGAAATCTCATGTCAGCGGATGCGGAAGCTTTTTCGGTCGATCTCGACAAGCTCGATAACCTCGCTGCCCGAATCCGCGGTTTCGCCGGATTGCTTGCCGACCAGCTGGCGGCAATCGACCAGAAGGCCAAAGAAGTCGATGCCGGCTCGGCCGGTGCGGTGATGGCGGCCTACCGCGAAGCGCACGGCGAGTGGCTGGCGGGTGCAACCGATATCCGGGAAGGGCTCACGGCCCTGGAGGACGCGGTGAAACAGGCCCACGAAAGCTACACCGGCGCTGTAGCCGAGGGCTTGCGGATTCTCGGCATATGACTCTGGCTGTCGATCCGAAGGCTTACTACCAGGCGGCCACCAACTGTTTCGATGCCGCGTCGGCGCTGCGTGACAGTTTTCTGTACATCTTCGCGGAGTTGTCTGACTGCGGGTCGATGGCGGGTGTGGACGAGAACGGCCAACAGTGGGCGGGCTCGTACAACACCTCCGCGTTCGAGGCTGTGGGGTTCTTCCAGGATGTCCACTCGACCCTGTACGCATATGGCGGTGCCCTCAACGACATCGGCTTCACGCACGCCCAAGCCGACGCCTCGATGAAGGGCGCGCCGCAGCCGGACAAGCCAACGACTCCCGGCATGCCGGTCTTCGGGCCGTTCTCGGTCCCCGCCTCGGCAGGCGGTCCCGGACAAGGCATCGTCGACAAGGGCATCAATATCGCCAGCCACATCGGCATACCGATCCCCGATGGTGACACCGGAAAGCTCGCCAAGGCGGCCGACGCCTGGGACCGGCTCGGCACGATCTACCAAAACACAAACGCCCGCGACAAAATCACCATCTCCGCCGGACTGTTCGACACCGTCACGGCCGACGACGCCTCCTACATCCGAGACGATCTCAAATCCCTGGCCAACTCCATCGATCAACTGTTGACCGCCTGCAAGCAGATCAGCCAGTCCTGCATCGAATACCGGGACGCCTTGAACGAGCTCCGCGCCGAGATCAAGGTCTTTCTAGAGGGTCTCGCCAAAGACCTCGCCATCGACGCCGCGATCACGGTCGGGCTCGCGCTGATAAGCTTCGGCGCTGGCGCGGTCACCGCCGCCAAGGCTGTCCACACGCTTCACCACTGGGCCGGGAAGATCAAAGACGGCATCATCGCCTGGCGAGCCCGCAAGGCGCTCCAGATCGCTGGCCTCAAGCAGGATGCCAAAGACGCGGTTGTCAAAGCGAGGAAGGTGGTTACCGACCTTCGTGATCGGTTGCGGAAGAAGGTCGATGACTCCCCGGAACCGCCGAAAAAGTCTCTGCGGCAGGAACTGGACAATGCTACCGTAACGACTGATCGCAAAATCGACATTGCGCACGGTCCGCCAAACGGCTACGTCGTGAAGAAAGATGCCAATGGAAACATTACAAATTATGTGCAGTATGACGAAAACGGGCGAGGCATCAAGCGGGTTGACCTGACAGGTCGGCCGCACGGCACCGTGCCGACACCGCATGTAGTTGAGATCGTCCACGACGTCGCGCCGGACGGGACAGTGTACGTGCGAGAATTGACGAAGCAAGTCCGTCCGGCCACGCCGGATGAGATTCCGTGATAGGAGAAGCGTGGAATTGACGCAGGCACTCGCTGATTCGCGCTCAGTGGACTGGAAAGTCCGAGAGAGTGCGGCCATTGAACTCGGTCGACTGCTGCCGTCGGACGAAGCGATGAACCGACTGGCCGAGCTCCTTGGTGATGAGAATATGGCGGTCGAGTTGGAGGCAACCGAGGTTCTGGCGCGATTCGGTGGCCACGCTGGACTGGTCGCTATCCTCGGCGAACTAGGGAGACGAGTGGATGACCCCGATTCGGACTATATCGCCTATCGTTTGCAAGAACTGCAGACCAATGACCAACTCCCGATCTTGCAGAACGCGCGTGAAATTCTGAGTCAGTCCCCTCCGTCTGACGTGAGCGAAGGTATAAATCAGATCGAGCAGCTTTTCGGCTATTTGGCTCCGCGCGACCAATGAGAACTGGGCATGTCGACCTGCGCGCAGCATTGGAGCGTGCCCGAAGTAACGAGGGGCTAATACGGCTTCGCTCCATCTCGGAGTTGAGTGCTTGGATCTCCGATGCCCAGGCGCGCAGACGCCTCGTGGAGATGCTGGATGATGACATAGTCACGATGCAAATCGAAGCCGCCGAGGCTCTGGTCCGACATGGCGGAGAGTTGGGTCTGCTGTCGGTTCTCGAGGAGTTGGGTCGGCGAGACGACGCTGATGTCGATTACATCGCGAACCGGCTCAGTGATCTGGACAATTTCGGAGAGTTCCCTGTTCTGGCGGCTGCATCCTCAATCGCTGAATCAGAAATATCACCCAATGCGCGACGAGGTCTAACTGAGCTGCACGAGCTCATGGGGCGCTGAGGGACTTGCAAAAGTAACGACGGAGGTCGTCTGTCGGGATGAACTGTGCTGGGCGCGTCGGCTCCCCGGTGTCGCTGACACGTGATCTGTGCCTCTGTGAGAGTTCGCTCGGACGCGCTCCTGCCTGGGCAGTTGTTCCGAATCTCTGTGTGCGCGAACCGATCAGTCGTAGCCTCGGGGTATGAGCATGGACGGTGGGGACCGATTGAAGAATGCCCGCAAGCGGGCCGGTATGACTCAACGCGACTTGGCCAACGCATCGGGTGTGTCCCTGTCGCAGATCAGGAAGATCGAGCAAGGCGACTACGAGCCTCGCCTGGAGACGCTGCGCAAGTTGGCGGTGGTGCTGAAGGTGCGTACTTCGCAGCTGCAGGATCAACCCGACTACCAGGTCGCTGATACCGACACCGAAGCGCAATGGGAACCCGTGTGGCCGGCGTTGTTCGGGAGTTCCCCGGCGGCCGACGAGCCAGCGACGGCCGCCGGGGTACAGGCCACGCTCGACGCCGTGCAAGCGATGATCAGCGCCGACAAGTACCGCGTGGTCACTGCGCTGCTCCCCGGCCTGATAAGGGACGCCGATAGCGTCGAAGACGGGCGCTTGATCCGGTTCCGCGTCTTGCACATGACGGCCTCGCTGCTGGCCCAGACCAGGCAGTTCGAGGCCGCCGACACCGTCCTGGAGCGCGCGATGGATGCCGCCGAGACCCACATCGAGGCGGCCACGGTCATCGACACCATGCTGTGGGCATTGCTCCGGCAAGGGCGCCTGGACGACGCTCGGGCACTGGCGACCAAGTGGGCCGACGATATCGAGCCGCGATTCTCGCGGGCGAGCGTGTCGACGGTGGCGATGTGGGGTCGACTGTGGCTGAAGGTCGCCAACGCTGCCGTGCGCGACAACCAGCCGGGCGAGGCCGAAGACGCGATGTCTATGGCGCGCGCGGCCGCGTATCGGATCGGCCGTGAAATCTACATAGAACGACTGCTCGGCCGAACCTTTGGGCCGCTGGAGGTCGCGTATATCTCGGCCGAGTCGTTTGCCATTGCCGGTGAGCCAGAGAAGACGCTCGCCATTGCTGGCCAAGTCCCTGCACCGACGATAGAACCGAACGGGGCCAGCAGGCTTCGGCATCGCCTGGACGTGGCCAATGCTCAGGTGCAGCGCGGTCAATTCAGCGAAGCCCTGGACGGATTGTGGGGTGTGCAGAGGGCAGCTCCGGAATGGCTTGTGCAGCAGCGCTATGCGCGCGACATCCTCGGCAAGATCGTGACAACCAGGCGGACGCTGACCTGGGAGATGCGAGAGCTGGCTGACCGAGTCAAGCTCGAATACTGATATCCCCCAAGACATTCGAGATGGCACTTCCGGCGATTCGATCCGGAAGTTCCATGGTCTTTTCGACGCCTCCAGTGCGACTCTCGAGCCTGTTCCCGGCGCCGGGCTGTCCACGCCACATCGCGTCAAGGGGGTTCTGCGCATGTCCGAACTTGCGGTTGTCTTGGTCGTCGTCGCTGCGGTCGCCGGGATACTGATATTGCTCTTTTGGGTGTTGCCGTGGTTGATCGACCTGGACGGCAATCCGGATGAGTCGGTACCGGCGAGCGAGATCATTCGGCGGGTCGAAGACGAGCAACGATGACCGGCCGCATGGCCGGGTCGGAATGCAACAAGCTCAGCTGCGTCTGCCCGGCACTCGCGCATTCTTCGACCTCTTCAACGGTCGTACCGAGCCCGCTGACGCGATGATGGTGGCGGCGGTGGGACTGCTCGGAGTGTGGGTTCGGCACTACGAGAACAGGCGGCTGGGGCGGCCGATGAGCCGTGGCTCGCGGATCTGATGGATCTGCATATCTGGGCAATCGACCGGCATATCGAGGACATGGTTTCAGCGGCACGCCTGCACGGCTACCAGCCCGGCCCCGATGTTCATGAGATGGCCTATTCCTATGGGGAGATGGTGAGCCTGCTCACCGCGGACTTTGTGCGATGCCGGCGTGAGGAGCGGCAGCCCGGCGGAATCACCGAAGACCAAGTGCTCCATCACGTGCGGCACTGGGACGGGTTCAACGCCATGGTGAAAGCGGTGGCGGCTGGGGGTGTGCGGCTGCGGATTCCGCGCGGCATCGCGCGGCACGCCCATTCGGAGCGGGGGCACGAACGATCTGGAACCATGACCAGCCCGTGCCTCACGAGCCCGACGTGTACGTTCGCGTCCTGCTCGGCGGCATCAGCCTGGACTTCGCGGCTTGCCGCACCGCCGCCATGCGGTTCGTGCGCGAGTGGTGCGCTGTTCGAGCCGCTGACGACATCGCCGTGATTCCGGGCAGCGCAATAGGATTGGCAAGATTGCCTTGTGAGCGTCTCTTTCTCGAACCGTGACGGCCGGGTCGATCTGTCGGAACATGCACGTGCCCTGCTTGACTTGCTGAATTTTGGCTCGTGCGAGTCAACTCTGGGCGTGAACTCTGTTCTTCCGGAGGTCTTCCCGTGGGTGGCATTCCTGTCACGCGAAGAGGTCCAGGAGTTCGTGCTCGAGCTGGTAACCGCGTTGCGTGCGGGGGAATCGCTTGGTGACCCCGTGCCGGTCGCGGAGGTCATCGAGAGTTGGCGGCACACCGCGGAGGCCCTGGCCGACCGCGCGTTGGCCTCGACCCTCGAATCCTCCACCGATCAAGACTTCGGCGCCGTGCCCGCGCCGCCCGATTTCGCGTGAGCCCGATTCGCCAGCCCTATGCAGCGCTGCTGTGTGGTGTGAAGCTGACGCGGGCGTCGTCGGCATCGATGGCGATGTTCAGCGAAGCATCCAAGGCTCGCGCCAGCTTGGTCAGCAGAGGGAGGGTGGGGACGGCGTCCGATCCTTCGATCCGGGAGATCTTCGCCTGAGTCAGACCTGCCCTGGCAGCGAGTTCGGCCTGGGTGAGTCCGAGCTCGGTTCGGCGGTTGTAGACGGCGGCGGCCAGCTCCATGGCCAGTCGGATCTCATGCCGCGCTTCGGTGACGGCCTCGGGTTCGGTCAGCTCGCCGTCTTTCCTCGTCTTCCATCGACTGTGGGGCATCACAGCTCTCCCTTTTCGATAGTGCGCAGGAACTCTTCGTGAGCGGGGCCGTGTTCGGCCTCGCAGGTTCTTCGCGCTTTCGATAGCGCGTTTGACCTCGGCGTCCTCGCGGTCCTTGGTCTTGCGGAATGTTGTCAGCAATACGATTGTGCGGTCGGATCGGAACCAGTAAGTGATCCGCGTGGCCGCTCCGTCGAGGGTGGGTCGGAGTTCACGCACGCCCTCACCCAAGTAGCGGGAGAAGGGTTCGCCGAGTGTGGTGGCGCGTTCGGCTGGTAGGGACACGTATTCCTCGACCTTCAAGAAGTGCTTGGCGGGCAGTGACTCCAACCAGGCCCGGACTTCGGGCTCGATCTCGATCGAGTACAGCGACTCCACCTCGACAGTCTATATGTCGTTGACGACATGTTTGCGGCCCTCATGCAAGGTCCCGCGTGAGAGCGTCGGCGATACCGCCACAAGAAGGACTCCGGCGAAGCTCTTGGTTGTCGATGCTGCCACCTTTGCCGATTCAGAACGCCAACTCCGACCAAGGGATGTGGATCGGGAATGGGAAGTCGATCTCGATGGCGTCGGAATCCTTCGGCGACCACTTGTCGATGAGTAGATAGTTGGCCGGGTAGAGCGGGCGCGTGCCTTGCGGTAGTTCGCCGTGGGTGGTTTCCAATGCGAACGCGCGGACTATCTCGATGGAGCTCCTCTCGCGCTCGAGCGCCACTTCCCAGTACCAAGTGATGCCCGCCTTCGCGTAGCGCGCTTTGCTGGCCGCCAGGTCGGTCTGCGGGTTTGGTGACAACACCTCGCCGACCAGCAGCACATCGTCGGCGCGAACATCCTGGTAGGGGCCTCGGGAGTTGCGGCATATCAGGATGTCCGGCGTCATGAAGTCGGACTTTTCCGAAGCGTCGAAGAAGACGTCCGTTCGAGTGTGGACATTCCAGCACTGCTGTGGATCCGTGACCACCGCTTCGCGCAGGCATCGGCGCAACCCGCTCCAAAGGAGGTTGGTGAATTCCTGGTGCTCGGCCGGTCCGCGCTCTCGCCACACGACCCGCCCATCCCATAGCTCGATCTGCTCGGCTATCTCCTCGGGCAGTTGCTCGAGTTCCTCCCACGTCATGGTCTCGGGGAGGTCGGGTCGTTGGATGCCTGGGCTCGACATGGTGACATGTTATGTCGATCACAGGCTGTTTCTGCTGGTCATGGGATGCACAAGAAGGCGGCCGCCGACGGACCCCGATTTTGTCCTGGTGACGCCCTTGCCTACACTAGAGCGGTTGCCTGGGCAGCTGCATGTCCGCGTGCGTGCGCTCGGGCGATACATACCTTATCCGGTCGGCAAGTGCAGGCCGGACCATCCGAATTGTCGTAGGCCCACCGCTGACCTGCGGGTACGCATGTCAGCGCTGTATGGGAACCGCGGCGAGAAAGGTGTCTAGGTCGAACCATGACCATGACTGATCCGATCGCAGACTTTCTGACACGTCTGCGCAACGCCAACTCGGCGTACCACGATCAGGTGAAGGCTCCGCACTCGAAGCTCAAGGCGAACATCGCCGAGATCCTCAAGCGTGAGGGCTACATCGCCGACTACCGGACCGAGGACGCGGCCGTGGGCAAGACGCTCATCGTCGACCTCAAGTACGGCCCGAGCCGTGAGCGCAGCCTCGCCGGCGTGCGCCGTGTCTCCAAGCCCGGTCTGCGCGTGTACGCGAAATCCACCAATCTGCCCAAGGTGCTCGGCGGCCTCGGCGTGGCGATCATCTCCACGTCCTCCGGCCTGCTGACCGACAAGCAGGCGGCCAAGCAGGGCGTGGGCGGCGAAGTCCTCGCTTACGTCTGGTAAGGGAGGTCAGGACTAATGTCGCGTATTGGTAAGAAGCCCATCGCTATCCCCGCCGGTGTCGATATCAGCATTGACGGCCAGGACGTGTCGGTGAAGGGGCCCAAGGGCACCCTGTCGCTGACCGTCGCCGAGCCGATCACCGTCGCCAAGGAAGACGGCCAGCTCCAGGTCGGCCGCCCGGACGACGAGCGCCGCAGCCGCGCCCTGCACGGCCTGACCCGCACCCTCGTGTCGAACATGATCGTCGGTGTGACCCAGGGCTACGAGAAGAAGATGGAAATCTTCGGCGTCGGTTATCGCGTCGCGCTCAAGGGCCAGAACCTCGAGTTCGCCCTCGGCTACAGCCACCCGGTGCCGATCGAGGCGCCGGAGGGCATCACCTTCGCGGTGGAATCGCCCACCAAGTTCTCCGTGTCCGGAATCGACAAGCAGAAGGTCGGCCAGATTTCGGCGGTCATCCACGGCCTGCGCAAGCCCGACCCGTACAAGGGCAAGGGCATCCGCTACGCCGGCGAGGTCGTTCGCCGCAAGGTCGGAAAGACGGGTAAGTGATCATGGCGCAAACCGAAAACCAGAAGGCCAAGCGCATTCCGCGGGGCAAGGACGTGTCCACCACGCGTCGTCTGTCGAAGACGCGCCGTCACTTCCGTCTGCGCAAGAAGGTCCAGGGCACCACCGAGCGTCCGCGCTTGGTGGTCAACCGCTCCTCGCGGCACCTGCACGCGCAGCTGGTGGACGACTCGATCGGCAAGACCATCGCCGCCGCGTCGACCATCGAGGCCGACGTGCGCGCGCTGGACGGCGACAAGTCGGCCAAGAGCAAGAAGGTCGGCGAGCTGCTCGCCGAGCGTGCCAAGGCCGCCGGTGTCGAGGCCGTCGTGTTCGACCGTGGTGGCCACGACTACCACGGCCGGATCGCCGCACTGGCCGACGCCGCTCGCGAAGGTGGGTTGAAATTCTGATGATCGTGACCAACAAGAACGGAAGGAACGTCTGATGCCGGGACGTCAGAGGCGTGACGGCGGAAGCGGACCCGCCGGACAGAATGGCAGCGCCCCCGAGGGCGGCCGCGGCGACCGTCGCGGTGGCGGCGACCGTCGTGGTGGCGGTGACCGCCGCGAGAGTGCCGCCGAGAAGAACCAGCTCGAGCGGGTCGTCGCGATCAACCGCGTCTCCAAGGTCGTGAAGGGTGGTCGGCGCTTCAGCTTCACCGCCCTGGTGATCGTCGGTGACGGCAACGGTCTGGTCGGCGTCGGCTACGGCAAGGCCAAGGAAGTTCCCGCGGCCATCCAGAAGGGTGTCGAGGAAGCTCGCAAGAACTTCTTCCGCGTCCCGATGATCGGCTCCACCATCACCCACCCGGTTCAGGGTGAGGCGGCGGCCGGTGTCGTCATGCTGCGTCCGGCCTCGCCGGGTACCGGTGTGATCGCCGGTGGCGCGGCTCGTGCCGTGCTGGAATGCGCCGGTATCCATGACATTCTGGCGAAGTCGCTCGGTAGCGACAACGCCATCAACGTCGTGCACGCGACTGTTACTGCCCTCAAGCAGCTGCAGCGTCCGGAAGAGGTCGCGGCTCGCCGTGGCCTGCCGCTCGAGGACGTCGCTCCTGCCGGCATGCTGCGTGCGCGCGCTCAGGCTGCCGGAGGTGTCAAGTAATGGCAGATCTCAAGGTGACCCAGATCAAGAGTTCGATCGGCGCCAAGAAGAATCAGCGGGACAGTCTGCGGACGCTCGGTCTGCGTGGCATTCGCAAGACCGTGGTCCGTGAGGACAACGCCCAGAACCGCGGGCTGATCAACGTCGTGCGCCACCTCGTGACCGTTGAGGAGGTCTGACATGACCATCAAGTTGCATCACCTGCGTCCGGCTCCCGGCGCCAAGACCGAGAAGATCCGGGTGGGTCGCGGTGAGGGCTCCAAGGGCAAGACCGCGGGCCGCGGTACCAAGGGCACCAAGGCGCGCAAGAACGTGCCTGCCGCCTTCGAGGGTGGGCAGATGCCGATTCACATGCGGCTGCCCAAGCTCAAGGGCTTCACGAACCCGTTCCGCACGGAATACCAGGTCGTGAACGTCGGCGCCATCGCCAAGCTGTTCCCCGAGGGTGGCGAGGTCGGCAAGGCCGAGCTCGTGGCCGCTGGCGCGGTTCGGAAGAACCGGCTGGTCAAGGTCCTCGGCGACGGTGAGATCGGCGTCGCGGTCCAGGTGACCGTGGACAAGGTCACCGGCGCGGCGAAGGAGAAGATCACCGCCGCCGGTGGCACCGTCACCGAGCTGGGCTGACGGTACTCTGCAAGTAGTGGCACCGGACGAGTGAAGGCTCGTCCGGTGCCACTGTTAGAGTTCAATTGTTGTCTGCCAAGCCTCGTCATGGTTTTCGGCGTCCCTCCTGTGCTAGCAGGGACTGGATAATCGCTGAATAACCCATGTCATGACCATGTCGTTCGCGCCAGGAGGATCAGTGCTTTCCGCCTTCGTATCGGCCTTCCGGACCCCGGACTTACGGCGGAAGATTCTCTTCACGCTGGGGTTGGTCGCGTTGTACCGCGTAGGCGCCGCGCTGCCGTCCCCCGGCGTCGACTATCAGGCGGTCCAGGAGTGCATCGACCTGGTCTCCGGCGGTGAATCCGCCGGTATCTACCAGCTGATCAACCTGTTCTCCGGTGGTGCGCTGCTGCAGCTGTCGGTCTTCGCGATCGGCATCATGCCCTACATCACCGCGAGCATCATCATCCAGCTGCTCACCGTCGTCATCCCGCGGTTCGAGGAACTGCGCAAGGAAGGCCAAGCAGGCCAGACCAAGATGACGCAGTACACCCGGTACCTGTCGATCGCGCTGGCGATCCTGCAGGCCACGGGTCTGGTCGCGCTGGCGGCCCGCGGTCAGCTGCTGCAAGGCTGCCAACAGGACATTCTTGCCGACACCAGCATCTTCGGCATGATCATCATCGTGCTCGTGATGACCGCGGGCGCGGCGTTGGTGATGTGGTTCGGCGAGCAGATCACCGAGCGCGGCATCGGCAATGGCATGTCGCTGCTGATCTTCGCCGGTATCGCCGCGCGCATCCCGACCGAGGGCAAGGCCATTCTGGACAGCCGGGGCGGGTTGGTCTTCGGCCTGGTGTGTGTCGCCGCGCTGGCGATCGTCACCGCCGTGATCTTCGTCGAGCAGGGGCAGCGCAGGATTCCGGTCCAGTACGCCAAGCGCGTGGTGGGGCGGAAGATGTACGGCGGCTCCTCGACCTACCTGCCGTTGAAGGTGAACCAGGCGGGCGTCATCCCGGTCATCTTCGCGTCGTCGCTGCTGTATCTGCCCAACCTCGTGGCGCAGCTGACCTCGTCGCAGAACAATCCGGATCCGAGCTGGTGGCAGGACATCATCCAGAAATACCTGGTGAATCCGAGCAACCCGGTCTACATCGCGATCTACTTCGGTCTGATCGTGTTCTTCACCTACTTCTACGTCGCGATCACCTTCAACCCGGAGGAGCGCGCCGACGAGATGAAGAAGTTCGGCGGCTTCATCCCGGGCTATCGCCCTGGCAAGCCGACCGCCGACTATCTCAACTTCGTCCTGAGCCGTATCACCCTCCCCGGCTCGATCTATCTCGGTCTGGTCGCGGTGCTGCCGAACGTGTTCCTCGACATCGGTTCCGCCGGTGGCGTGCAGAACCTCCCGTTCGGCGGTACAGCGGTGCTGATCATGGTGAGCGTTGGTTTGGACACCGTGAAGCAGATCGAGAGCCAGCTGATGAATCGAAATTACGAAGGGTTCCTCAAGTGAGAGTTGTACTGCTCGGTCCGCCGGGCGCCGGCAAAGGCACCCAGGCTGTCCTGCTGTCGGAGAAGCTGGGCGTTCCGCACATCTCCACCGGGGACCTGTTCCGTGCGAATATCAGCCAGCAGACGCCGCTGGGTCGCGAAGCACAGAAGTACATGGACGCGGGCGATCTGGTGCCCAGCGACGTGACCAACCGGATGGTCGAGGCTCGGGTCAACGAGCCCGACGCCGCGAACGGTTTCGTGCTCGACGGCTATCCGCGCACGGTCGACCAGGCCGACGCGCTGGAGACGATCCTCAAGGACATGGACACCAAGCTCGACGCGGTGCTGTGCTTCGTCGTGCCGGAGGACACGGTGGTCGATCGAATGCTCGCCCGCGGCCGCGCCGACGACAACGAAGACGTGATCCGCAACCGGCTGCGGGTGTACCGCGAGGAGACCGAGCCCCTGCTGGAACACTACGACGGCCTGGTCGTCTCGGTGGACGGTGTCGGCGAGGTCGACGACGTCAACACGCGCGCATTGCGCGCGCTCGGCCACTGATGCCGCTCACGATGGAGCGCTGAGGCCGCATGGTCTTCCACCGCAAGAAGAAGGTCGTGCCGTTCCGGACGGCTGGTGAACTGGATGCCATGGCGGCCGCCGGCGCGATTGTCGGTCAGGCCTTGGTCGCCGTGCGCGCGGCCGCCAAACCCGGAGTATCCACCCTGGAACTGGACGAGGTCGCCGAGCAGGTGATCCGGGACGCGGGCGCGGTGCCGTCGTTCAAGGGCTACCACGGTTTCCCCGCGTCCATCTGCGCGTCGGTGAACGACCGGGTGGTGCACGGGATTCCCACCGGCGAGGAGATTCTCACCGAGGGTGACCTGGTGTCCATCGACTGCGGGGCGATCCTCGACGGCTGGCACGGTGATTCGGCCTGGACCTTCGGTGTCGGCACGATCATCGAGGCCGACCGGTTGCTCAGCGAGGCGACCAAGTTGTCCATGGAGGCCGGGATCGCGGCGATGGTGCCCGGTAACCGGCTGACCGACGTCTCGCACGCCATCGAACTGGGCACCCGGGCAGCCGAGAAGGAACACGGGCGGGCATACGGCATCGTCGACGGTTACGGTGGGCACGCTATCGGCCGGGAAATGCACCTCGATCCCTTCCTCGCCAACGAAGGTGAGCCGGGCAAGGGCCCGAAGCTGGTGCTGGGTTCGGTTCTCGCGATCGAGCCGATGCTCACGCTCGGCACCACCCAGACCAAGGTGCTCGACGACGACTGGACCGTGGTCACCGTGGACGGCAGTCGTGCGGCACATTGGGAGCACACCGTCGCCGTCACCGAGGACGGACCGCGGATCCTGACCCTGCGTCCGGAGTAGCGCCCGGCCGTCGCCGGTCGGACGTCCCGATTCGGTGACGCTGCGCGGCGAGGATCCGAGCCGCACCGACGCCAGTCATCCTGGTCGATCTCGCCGCGTGCGCGGTTTCGGCACCATGCGCCGACCGCGACCACCGGACGATACCCAGCTCGCGCTGGATCGGTGACGTCGTTCCTTGCACCCGCGTCCTGTGCGTCCGTCCGAAGCGGTATGCCCGCGGCGGTGCCGGTGCGGGATGTGTTCCTCCTTCGTGCCGAACCTGTCCTGAACGATGCCGTCAGCGTATGGCCGGTCCGGTGCGGGGCACGTGAGTAGATCGCTACTCGAATTCGCCTGGGGGACCACGCGGTTCGATTCGGTGCGGCCGGTGCGGCGGGCCGCTTGCAGCGGCGGAAACCGCCGTGGAGTGCATATTTCGTGTGCGTAGGTAGCGAGTCGGCCGATGGCGCACAGCGGCGGCCCACCCTATGGATGGGACGCCGTGGCCGAACCCTAGGAGGCGCCCGGTAGCCGGCGGATGCCCGCGCAGACCTCGGCGGCCAGGTCGTCGTAGCCGACGGCCAGTTCGGCCAAGCGCTGCCAGGCGTCCCAGAGGTCCCATTCCGAGGAACTGGTCAGTGCCGCGTAGGCGTGCGCGGTGAGCTGGGCCAGGCGGTCGATCACCGCGCCCATGGTTTCGGTGTGCACGTGGGCCGCGCCGTGCGCGGGCGGCAGCTGCACGGTGATCCAGCGGTCGATATCGCGAACCAGCCTCGCGCGCAACGCGTCGATCTCGTTCAACGACTCGCATTCCGCGCTGAGCCTGCGCTCGTGCAACGTGGTGAGCTCGTGTGCACAGCGCAGTAGCGGGTTGCCTTCCTTGAGTTCACCTCGGCATGCTTGCAGCACCTGGTGCTTCGCGGGCAGGGCGCCGGTCGTCATCGCTTCCCCGCTCTCGCGCAGGATCGGATGGCCTCGACGATGGACGAGCCGGAGGGGCGGAAACCATTGCGTGGGGCAACGATCCAGTGCCGGTACCGTGCGTTGGCATCGTCGGGCGAGGGCAGTGCGATCTCGCCGCCGCATGGCACGATCGAGACGTTGTGGCGGAACAGCTCAGCGAACAGCCGGACGTCGTCGGATAGATCAGGACGGGTCAGGAAGGTCCATCGTTTGGACCGTTCGTGGCAGATGATCGGACCCAGTCCGATTAGGCGGTCGGTGAGATCATCGCGAACTCTTCGGCCTAGCATGGCGGGCATCGTGATCGCGCCGACGAATCCGGCGCGGACGGTGATTCGGCCGATCTCCGGATGGACTCCGGCGGGCAGATCGCAAGTGTGTCGATAGTAGGCGCATCGGGCGGTCGGGGTATCCGCCAACGCCAGCTGGTCCATGGGGCCCTCGGGGTAACTTCGTGTGACTTTTCTCCAGGCGCCCGGTTGGTGATGTGGCAGCAGTGCTGTGATCCGGTTCACCATTGGGCGCTGTCTCAGTAGAGCACTCCATGGTGGGAGATTAACGTTCCGTTCAATTAGTTCGCGAGAATTTTGTCCACGTACCAGTTACCGTTAGTTTCGGTAATTGGTACGGTCCGGCAGGAAGTGCCGTGTCCACGTCGAAGTACGTAATACCTGGTCAAATGACCTGTGTAGAACCGGAAGCCGGACCTCCGGCATTTTGTTCACCGCCGATCCGACCGGCGCGCCGTTTTGCGCGGATCGGCCGGACCGGGCGCCCTCTCGAGGCCGCTCAGGGGGTCGTGCGGAAGAAGAGCACGCGGTCGCCGTGCTCGGACAACGGCGTATTGACACTGATCTGGCGCAGGCCGCTGTCGGGCAGATAGGTGAGGTTGGCGAACACCTTCGTGTTGCCGAAGGCCGCGCGCAGTTTGCTCTCGGTCGCCCGGTCGGGGTTGTAGAGGGCCAGCGTCTCGAAGTCCAGTGGCGCGAGCGGCTTGTCGAGCGGAGCCTGTCCGGCTGGACGGCCGAGCGCGGCGTACTGGGTGGCCGCGCCGTGCTCGTACCAGCACAGCTCGTAGGCCACGTTCTCGGTGACCGTGATGGCCGCCACCGGCCAGTCCTGGGAGAGGCGCAATGCCAGTGGATGTTTGGCCACCGGGGTGAGCTCCCAGTTCAGGCTCATGACCGTCACCCAGCCGCCGTAGGGCTGATCGATCAGCACGATGTCGTCGCCGAGGGTGGTCGAGGTGTTCAGGTCGGGTTCGCCGATCTTCCACGTCGACTCGTGCTTACCGAGGTAACTCTCGCGGTCGAGGGGGTAGGCGTCATCGATGGCGTATGCCGCGATGATCGCGGCGCGCACTTGGGCGATGGCATCCCGTTCCGGGCAGTAGACGCTCAGCGCGCCGAAGGTCGCGCCGATACGCACCGGCATCGACGGCTGATCCGGCTCCGCGCCGGGTGCGAGCGGTCGCAGGCCGACCAGGGCCAGTTTCCAGTTGATCTCTTCGACGGTGGACAGATCGCCGGAGGACTTGAACATGACCTGCTGCTGGGTGAGCCTTCCGGCCTGCTCCAGGGTGCGGCAGTTCAGCTCGACCAGCGCCCGGTGTGACTTCGGGGTGAGATCGAGGTCCTGGATGCCGCACGCGCGCAGTCGGATCGACATGCTGGTCGAGGTGAGCGCGGCGTACCGTTCGCGATACATGGCGATGGCCTGCTTGCGCGAACGACCGATCATGAGTGTCCGCAGCAGCGTGCTCAGGCTGGCCAGGTACTTGCCGGACAGTTCGGGGTTCGCCGCGGCCAGGCCGGCGCGTATGCGGGCCGCCTCCTCGGTGGCCGCTACCGCGGCATCCTGGTCGAGCCGGCCCAGCCATACGCCGCACTTGGACAATCCGTCCGCGCACGGACCCGCGACTTCCGGATGCGCCCGCGCCACTTGACGGTAGACGTCACAGGCCCGGCGGATCGTCGTGGTCGCGAGTTCCCGGCGGCCGCTGTGCCGGGCCGCCTGCTCGAAGGAGCGCAGCGCGTCGTTCAGCTCCCCGGCCAGGCGCGCGGTCAGCACCTGGCCCCGGGACAGCAGGCGCAGGCGGATCGCCACCGCTTCCTCGGCGGGCGCCAGCGCCTCCCTGGTCCGGTCGCGCACCGACCCGTTGGTCTTCGTGGCGATCAAACCCTTGGCGAGTTCGCCGAGAGAGGTGGCCAGACGCAGCTCGGAATCGACCGAACGGTCGAGTGCCGCATACCGATCCGCCGCGATCTGGCGCTCCAACGCGTCCAGATCCATCGCGCTCCTCGTTTCCAGCATGATCCTCCGCCACCGCACGGCATCCGCGCACACATCCTTCTGCGCACCGAGTTTGTCATGGTTGCCGCCCGCGCGCACCTGTATCCGGCCAGGCCGATCGGGTAAGACGGCGTGTGGCCACCCGTGTGGTCGCCCCTGCTGGGCGGGGCGGCATGATCGAGCTTTGTGCGAGCCCTTCTGCAGCGTGTGAGTTCGGCGCAGGTGACCGTCGACGACCGGGTGGTCGGTCGCATCGACCCGGTGGCCGACGGCGTTCCGCACGGCTTGGTCGCCCTGGTCGGCGTGACGCATTCCGACACCGAAGCCACCGCGAAGGCGTTGGCCGACAAGGTATGGCGGTTGCGCATCCTCGACGGGGAGCGATCGGCCGCGGATCTGCGGGCCCCGATTCTGGTGGTCAGTCAGTTCACGCTGTACGCGGACACCACCAAGGGCAGGCGCCCGTCCTGGTCGGCGGCCGCACCCGGCGCCGTCGCCGAACCGCTCGTCGAAGCTTTCGCGCAGGCGCTGCGCGAGCTCGGCGCCCGCGTGGCCACCGGGCAATTCGGAGCGCATATGCATATCGATCTGGTGAACGATGGCCCGGTCACCCTGATGGTGGAGATGTGAACGGCTGACCGGGCTCGCCAAGCGGTCCGGGTGTCGCCGATTACCAAAATCGCACGGCGATACCGCGATTCGACGTAGCCGTCGATAGGTGTACGCCGCCGTCGCACGTCACTGCACCGGCACTTTCCGTTCATGTCCGGGCTACGGGTGAGTTGCCCTCGACTGTCATCGTCGGAGGACACGAGTCGAATGCGTGGGCGGGTCCGGCCCGCGCGAGCGCAGGAGGAGCGAGGCAATGGCGGAGAGGATCGAACTCGACCCCGACCTGCTGCGGCAGGCCGCGCAGAAGACCAGCCACGTCCGCGACCGCATCAACTCCGTGATGTCCACCTTGCAGACCTCGCTGGCCGGTCGGGGAGCACCGTGGGGCAACGACAAGATAGGCGACAACTTCTACAACGGGCCCAACGGCAATGACGGCTACCAGGCCTCGCGCAAGAATCTGACCACGAACTCGACGAACATGTCGACCACGTTCGGCAACTTCTCCACCAACCAGACCCGGACCGCCGACTATCTGGAGCGTCAGGACCGCCGCAACGCCGACGGTTTCCGCCGCTGATCGGCGAGACGGCACCGACGATGACGAACGAACTCGCCAAGGCGGAGATGGCCGCGCTGCTGGAGGAAGTCCAGGAGCAGCTGCGCACCGTCGCCAAGGTGCAGCAGGAGCGCGCCCAGCTGGTCGGCAGCGCCTCGGCGCGCGGAAAACGGGTGACCGTGTTCGTGAACGCCGACGGCACGGTCATCGAGACGCGGTTCGGGCCCGGCATCGAAGATCTGAGCTATGCGGAGATCGCCAAGGCGATCACCGAGGCCGCGCAAGCGGCGGCCGTGGACGTCGCGCGCAAGGGACAGCAGTTGATGGCGCCGCTGCACGATCGACGGGCGCGGCTGCCGAAGTTGTCGGATCTGATCGAAGACATGCCGGACTTCGCAAGTCAGATCCCGCAGCCGCCGAGAGCGTCCACCGCGCCGCCGGGAGCGGCTGAGCGACAGGCGCGTGCCGCGGGTCCGGACGACGGCAGCACCGCAATGCAATTCAGCAATGTGGAGGCCTACGACCACGACGGGGCCACGGACCGCGGAGTCACCGATTCCAGCTGGTGATCTGAGGTAATTGCGCATGGCTGAGCTGCCCGGATATCTGCGGTGGCTGGAATGGGTGGCCGGCTCCGACTGGCCGGCAGGTGACCCCGACGGCATGTGGGCCCTCGCCGGAGACTGGCGTACCGCCGCGGACGGTCTGCGCGACATCCTGGCCGACATCGACGCCGCCAAGAGCGCCACGCTGGCGGCGTATCCGGACGGCCGGGGCAGCGACGAGGCCATGAAGTTGTTCGGCGAACTGCGCAGTGGCGATCAGTCGCTGGCGAAGCTGGCCGAGGTGTTCGACAACGTCGGCGAGGGCGCCTACCAAGTGGGCACCGAGATCGAATACGCGCAGATCATGATGATCTCGTCGCTGGCGTTGCTCGCGGCGGAGATCGCCGCGGCCTGGATCTTCCCGCCGACCGCGCCCGCGGTGGAGGCGGCCGCGATCGGTTTCACGCGCATCGGGATCAGGCTGCTGGCCCAGCGCGTGATGACCAAGATCATCCAGTGGACCTCGCGATTCCTCGGCGAGAAGCTCGCCACCTTCCTCGTGCGCCACCTCGCTCTCGACACGATCATCGGCACCATGCAGGACCTGGGCATCCAGGCCTACCAAATGAACGCGGGGCATCGGAACGCGGTCAACTGGGAGCAGGTCGCGGTCACCGCGGTGAGCTCGGCGGCAGGCGCGGGTGCGGCGAGCCCGTTCGGTGACTGGATCGGCAACAAGCTCGGCCAGGAGATGCGGCCCTGGTTGCGCGGTGCGATCACCGGTGCTTCCGCGGGCGGGGCGGGCGCGGTCGCGGGATTCGGCGCCAGCGTGGTCACCCAGTTCGGTATCGACTGGGCGCAGGACGGCTGGGACGCGGCGGTCGCGAACGCGAAGAACACGGAGTTCGACCCGCGGATGATCACGGCCGGTGTGTCCAATGGCGCGATGTCCGGAGCGAGCCGCGCGCAGGCGGATGTGTTCTACCGCTCCCGGCACCCGGAGTGGTACACGCCGCCTGGGGGTAACGCCCCCATTCCGGATCCGCGAATCGGATTTCGGCCTGATGGTGCTGGTTTCGGTAACGACGGTGCGCTCACTCCCGCGGCCGGCAACGGAATCGCGCCTGGCTCCGGCGAACCGGCGAACGGCGGACCTGCCGCGGGCGACGGGTCGGCGAACGGGCACGGGGCGGGTGATGCGAATGGCCGGGGGGCTGGAGATCCGACGGCACATGGCCGGGGGGCTGGAGATCCGACGGCGAACGGTCGCGGTGCTGGCGACGCGACCGCGAACGGTCGTGGGGCTGGCGACGCGACCGCGAACGGTCGGGGTGTAGGCGACGCGGACGGGCGCGGGCCTGGGGACGCGACGGCCAATGGCCACGGGGCCGGCGACGCGAATGGGCCTGTAGCCGGGGACAATTCCGTGGGCGATCGCAATGCCGCGAACGGCACCACGGGTGACGCCGCCACGAACGGTCGGACCGCTGACGGGGACACGAGCGGGCAGACGGGTGACAGCACCGCGAATGGACGCGGAGCGGGCGACGACACCGCTGCCCAGACGCAGGATGACGGTGGCGGCACGCGTTCGGATGACCAGGTCGCGGCTGATCATCCAGCCGCGAGTGACATGCAGGCGCGCGGCGCCGACGATTCGGTGGGGCGATCGGAACCGGCCAGTTCCGACGCGGCGCGTCCTGGGGCTGACCCCGACCGAGGCGCGAGCCAACCGAGCGCGCCGAAGGACACGAATATCGCCGCGGCACAGCAGGATGCCGCTCCCACGCGCAACCCGGAGACGACGGCGTCGCACAGTCCCGAGTCCACTGGGACCCGCGTCAACGGCATCGGTATCGACGGCACTGTGCCGCGGACGGACGCTATGCCCGCAGGTCCGCCCACCCCGCAGGGACCGGCCACCGCCGCGCCGCCATCCGCGCCCACGCAGTCCATTGGACCCGCAGCAGCCACGGCCGGTGCAGCGAACAATCCGTCCGCCACCCCGACGCAGGCGGCCTCCGATACGCGCACGAATGCAGCCGCTACGAGTGAGCCGCGCACTCAGACCGGAGCTGGTGATCCGACGCGCAGGCCGGCGGGCGTGCCGGAAAGCCGCGCAGGTTCCGCGGAGCGCGCCGCCGGGCCCGCTGCCCGCGAAGGAGCGACACAGGCGCGGGTCGCCGACTCCGAGGCGCCCCGGACACGGTCCGCGGACGCAGCGCAAGCCCGTGGCCGCACGGACGCCGTCGACATCTTCGGAACCCGGGTGGACGCGGACCCGGATGTCTCGATTCCGCCGGAGAGTCTGCTGGTCGTCCCGCCGCTGCCTGCGGCGGACACCGGCGCGGGTCTGTCCTCGCGTGGCGGGCCGCGGGCCGACCCCGGCAGCGACACGAACAGTGTCACCCGCGCGGAACCGACCGGAACGGCCGAACCCGCGGTGCCGCACGTCGATCCGGCCAACCGGGGGGAATGCGCCAGGTTGGCGCTCGACGAGATCCAGCAGGGCACCGGCAGCGACGTCATCCGTGTGCCGGAGGAGCCGGTGGGTCCCGCGGGCATGTCGCGGAGCGAAGTAGCGGACGCGTCGGGCGCTCCACTGCGCGACGTCCCGGAGGCGGAGCCCGGCCAACCGCGGCACCAGCCGATCGCCGACGCGCTGCTGGCGCGGAGCGAGGAGGGCGCGCGCGCCCTGGTGGTGGACGAATACGCGGGCCCGACCGACGAGCACGGCGTCGGCGCGCACGCCTATGTGCTGACGGTGCGGCGGCATCCGCAGACCGGCGAGCTCTTCGTGGAGGTGTCCGATCCCGGCGCCGGTATCCGCGAGGGATTCCCGCCGCACGTGCCGAAGGAACTGCGCCGCGTCTCCGCGATCCTGTACGACGCGCAGGGCAATCCGCTGCATCCCGCTGGTTCCGATGCCGTGTGGTCCGGCGACCGGACGGGAGACCGGGACGAGCGCCGGGTCGGCGATTCGGAGGATCGGCGGGGCGATTTCTTCTCCCCGGAAGCGATGGCGGACGCCTTCCTCGATGTCGAGTTCAACGGCGATCGGGCGAGCGAACCGGCGCGGGTCCTGCACGACTTGCTGGTCCGGGAAGCTCGCACGGATCCGAATCTCGATGTGCCGCGCGGCCGGTCTTCCGACTCCGACGACATGGCGGTGGAACCACCGGACAGCTGGCTGAGCAGGCCGCCGGACGAGGAGGCAGCGCAGGTCTGGCAGGTGCTCGACCAGACCGAGGTCGGCCGCGCCGCCGCGGCGACATTGCGGGAGGCCGGGGCGGCGGTTCGGTTCGGCGAATCCGGTGACAGCGCGGTGCGGCCGGATTCGTTCAACGGCAGAACGATGGACGTCGTCGTCGGGACTCGGGACCGCAGCCAGTTGGCTCAGGCCGCCGCGGTGGTGCGGGCCGCGGCGCTGGCCGAGGCGGTGCTCGCCGGTCGAGTCGAGGTGACACCGGCGGGGATCCGGGCAATGGATCTTGCGGATCATGTCGCGGCGCACCTGCGTGCGGAGGCTGCCGCGTTGGGTTGCGAGGCCGAGTTCAACCGGGAACTGCGCACTGCGGGCTACGATCCGGCACCCGGGCCGCTGCCCGACGTGACGGAAGTGGCGTACCGCCGGGCGCTGGAAAGCACGTATCTCGATGCCTATGACGCGGCGGTCGCCGCCGCCCGCCGGCAAGATCCGAGCATCGACGCCGATCGGCTGCGGCGTATCGGTCGCGAGGCCGGTGTGGCGGACCTGCTGGCGAGCGAACTGTTCGATTCGCCGGACTATCCGGCCGCGGGGCACAGCCACCGCGATGTGGCGGGCCGGGAATGGGATGCCCAGCATCGCAACACCGCGCCGGACGGCATGCACGAGCATGTCCCGTCGTCGCCGGAATCCGCCCGGATATTGCAGCAATTGGTGCGCGAGCACGCGGCTCTCCTGCGGGAGATGACGCGGATCGATGCCGAATGGGATCGACTCGTGCGGCGCCTGCAAGGTGGATTCGGCGTTCCGGACGACCTGGTCGGACCGGACCGGCAGGCCGTGCTCGACCTGCTGATGGATCGCTCCAGGTTCGTCGTCTTCAGGAACTCCGATGTCGATATGCGGTTGCTGGCCGATCTGGCCGGGCGGCATGCCCAGGCCGAAACCGAGCGCACCCGGATCATCGACGCGATCTCCACGGCCGTTCAGCGCGATACGCCCGCGCCGACCGGACCTGTCCGGATCCACGTGGATGAATCCGGCGTCCTCTTCGTGTCTCGTGACGGCGCGGAGCCGGTGCGATCCGATGGACCGGCCGACGTCGCGCCGCCACCGGAAGCGGATCTGCCGAACAACCTGACGGCCGTCACCGATCGAGCGGAAGACGCGCTCGGCCGGACCCGGAAGCTGCTTGTCTCCAACGATTTCGGTCGCTGGGCGGCCGACGCGCTGGAGCGGCACGGGGTGCGCATCCGGTACAGCACCGAGCCGGAAGCGCGGGTCCAGCGAAGCGACGGTGGCCGATTCGACCTGGGCCGGGTCGCCGGCTACGACCCGGTCACGAACACCGTGGTGCTCGACCTCTCGAACAATGCGCGTCAGCAAGCGGTAGCTTTGGTGCACGCGGCCGTACTGGCCGATCAGCTGAGCGTGACCGAAGGCCACGCGCTGGAGCGGTTCACGCTGTCGCGCGACGAATACCTGGCCCTGATGCTGGACCGCCAGGCCGAGGCCCAGGCCGCGGGTTTCGCCTTCAGCAGGCAGCTGCGGGACACCACCGGTGCCATCGGATCGCTGGCGGACCCGTTGGCGAGGGAGTATCTGGCCGCGCACGAGCAGGCCAGGCAGACGGCGAGTGACATCTACCGCAGGCGGCGTTACGGCAATCGGTTCATCATCGCCGCGGAGTGGCTCGACGCGGCGGCGCACCGTGCCGGTGTCCGCGCGGTGCGCGCGCACCTGAGCGATCTCGGCCCGCTCGTCGACGGCCTCGACTACGCCCAGCGGTACGGGGCGGAGTGGGACCGGGCCCATGGCATCAGGCCCGGCCCGGACGCCGTGACATCGTCCGATGCTCCGCGGGCTCATCGCGGCGACACCCCCGCGATGCGGGACCAGCGCAGCCGCGATTACGCGCTGGATATCGAGACCTTCCGGATGCTGCGCGAGGCGGGCCGGTTCGTCCCGATCAGTCCCGCGGAACGCGCGTACGCCGATGCCTACGACAAGGCGTATCGCAAGGCGAGCCGGGCCGCCGCGCGTTCGGCCGACGCGCCGCCGCCGGAACGGGTCGCCTACGAGGCCGGGCGTGCGGCGCTTCGGCGCTACATCGACAAGGTCGGCTCGGAGGCGGCCGAAATCGCCTTCGACGTCGCGCGTTCGGTCGACAATGAGGGCCTTCGGTGGGCGAACCCCCGCCAGGAGGAGCCCAACGTCTCCGACAGCGCCCCGATTCGCGAACCGGCCCACACGACGCCCCAGCTGTCGGAGTCCGACGCCACCGACCTCGTTCGCCCTGCCGTCGAGGGGCAGCTGCGCCACGAACCCGGCGGTGAGCCGCTGACCGGCCACGTCTTGGCCTATCCGCGCCAGGAGGGTTGGGGCAGAGTCCCCCGATTGGTCGTCGTGGCCACCGAGGGGCGGCACCTGGACGCCTTGCGCGAGCTGGCGGCGAACCGGCCGGAGTACAGCAATGCGCTGTGGGACGGTACGCACTGGCTCGACTACCGGCAGGTGTCCAGCGGACCCGACGGTGAGCTCGTGACGGAGGAGATCACCGCACGCGAGGCCGAGGGACCGCAGCGCCGCCCGAACCGGGATGAGGCGGTCGCACAAATGCTCGCGCATTACCTGCGCTACCGCGCGGAAGGCCGGACCGACCTCGGCTACGACGCCTGGATCGAACAGCTCGACGGGGATGCCTTCTATACCAAGGCCGATGAGCGGGATGCCCGCCCGACGTTGAAGGCCTGGCGTGCGGCGGGCAGGCTCCGTGAGAACTTCATGGCGGTCGGCCACCGTGCGTTCCGAGCCGACCCGACTCTCGGGCCGCCGCATCCCGCCGAGGTGGCGCATCGGTTGTACGCCCGTCAGCTGATGATGCCGGTCCGCGGAGCAGGAGTCGGCCGACCGTCCGACATGCGGTTGGTGGTAGAACACGTCAAGGCCCGCGGAGAATCGCTGCCGATCAAGCTCCTCAGCGACGGTAACGGCGGGTGGCTGGTGCCGCCGCCGAGGGGTTCCGGCACGATCTCCGATGCCTTGGCGCGTCACTTCCAGGGCTTGTCGGACCGAAGCCCGGGACGGCTTGCGGCCCGGATCGGCCGATTACTGCAAGATGGTTCGGCGGACCTGAGCGAGCGCCGTGCGCCGCGTGGTGTGCTGGGCCGGGTCGCGGATCGGTTGCCCTTCGGATCGCGCCAGGATGACAACGCAGAGTCGGCCCGGACTGACCAGAAGCCTGCTCTGCCGGACCCGCAGGCCAGGAACCCGGACAGGGACACAAACCCGAACCGGCCGGATGAGATGGCGGTCGACGACGGCACGGGCCACGTGCCGGACCGGACCGACGCACCGATCCGGGACGAATGGTCGCGACTCGATCCGGAGCAGGTCAGCGAACGCCTGACCGAGCTGACGGGTCTCGAGACGTTCGGATTCGACTTGCCGGGCCTGGATCCCGAAGCGGTGCGCGAATACGCCAGAGCCGTCGCGGATATGCGCACGGCTCATCCGGATGTCGATCTGCGCCGGGTCGGTATCGGGCCACTGCGCGGCTGGGTCGCGGGACGGGCGTATTCGGCCATCGATCCGGCGACCGGCCGGACCTACACCGACTCGATCGTGCTCAGCGACCGCGATCTGTCGAATCCTGGCGCGTTCCGGGATCGCTTGCAGCGCAATGTAGACCGCGGCCGCTTCGACCCGAGTGTCCTCGACCGCCCGATGTACAGCGTGTTCGTGCACGAGTACGGGCACGCGATGGATCACGCGGGCGGCCGGGCGGTCCACGACGTGGTCGATGACGCGCTGCTGCGGCATTACACCACCAACCACGATCCGGCGACCGTCGAGGGTTACCAGGCGTGGTTGCGCCGGCTCAGCGGCTACAGCTTCGACGAGCACGGTGCACTCGACCCGAAAGAGGCGGTGCCCGAGGCATTCCGTGATGTGGTGCTGCGCGGCGCGAACGCCAGCGAGCCCGCCCGGCTGGTCTACGACCTGGTGCGCCGCGCCGCGGGCTTGCCGCCGGACGGTCTCGGTATCGCTCCGCGGCCGGATTTCGCTGACCCAGGCGGCATTCAGCAACCACCGCAGGCAGGTGACGACGGACTACACCGCGACGACGACGCCCTCGACGCGCCCGACGAGCAGCCCGTACTCGACGACGAATGGTCGCGCATGGACGCCGCCGAGATCCAGCGAACGCTGGAACAGCGGCATGGGCTCGAGGTCATCGGGTTCGACAGCCCCAGGGCCGATGTCGACGTCCTCAGAGAATTCGCCAGGGCGATCGATGAACGCCTGATCCGGTTCCCGCAGATCCACCTGGACAGCGTGCGGATCGAACCGCTGGAGGACGGAATCTTCGCGAAGACCGTCTCGATCCACCGGCCGGCCGACGGTCGCCCGCCGTATGCCGAGTCCATCATTCTCCATGAAACACTCGCGACGGATCCGGCGAAGCTGCGCCGTTCCGTCGCGCTCAATGTCGAAGACGGCCGGTTCAATCCGGCTTACAACCGCAGGCCCGTCTACAGCATCATCGTCCACGAGGTCGGCCACGCCATGGACACCTCGGGTTCGCCGCTGACCCGATTCCGCGTCGACTCGGACCTGGTGCGGCGTTACACCGCGACGCATGAGAATCCGACGCCCGCGGGCTACGACGAGTGGCTGCGCCAGATGCCCGGGCTGTGCTTCGACGCGCGCGACGCCCTCTACAACTCGGAGGCATTACCGGAAGGATTCGCCGACGTAGAACTCAACGGCGACAATGCTTCCGAGCCCGCGAAAATCCTCAACGCCGCGTTGCTGCGCGCGCTGGAGCAGCACGGGACACCACGTCCCGGAACCGGGACCCCACGCATCGACTCCGACGACATGGCGGTCCCACCGGACGACTCGCCGCCGCCCGAACCGCGGGACGACCGCTCCGAGTGGAAGCGGCGGATGGACGCCGAGCAGGACGAGTGGAACGCCCGGATGTACGCCGAGCTGGACGAATGGGTCGCTCGCATGCGCGAGAGCGAGGCGTCCCGCGGACTCGTCCCGCCGGAGGCAGTGCCCGAGCGGCCGGACAACCGTGCTTCCGATGACGCGGGCGACCCCGTAGCGGAGGCCGGTGGCGGATCCAGGAAGCCCCCCGGGGAACCGCAAGCGTCGTTCGCATCCGAACCCGGTGAGCCGGGCAGCGGGCGGCCCGGCTCGGCACATGAGGAGGCGGTTCGCGCTCATGCCGATGCGGTCGCCCGGCGCGATGAGCTGGCCGCGCGGGTCAGGGCACTCGCCGATGCGCTCCGGACCTCGGTGGAACCAGAAGACCTTGCCCCCGAACGGATTCGAGCGACTGTTGCCGACTTGTCCAGCAGGAAACTACTGCAGGAAGGCGACGACGCCCTGGTAGCGGAACTCCGCATGCTCGTGCTGGAATTCGAGCGCGCGGCCGCCGAGGTCGGCGAGCTCGCGGCGCGGATCGGCCTGATCGAGGAATACGACGGGTTGCTTCGGCAGCGCCAAGACCTCGTTCGCGAACGCGAGTTCGTCCGTGCCAAGGCCAACGAACGCGCGGCCGATCTCGGCCTGGACGATTCCACCGAATGGGTTCGCCGGGACGCGGATTCGCGGGACGAGCGGATCCAGGCGCTGCACGCGGGCGCGCGAACCGACGTCGTCGAGGTGAGCGGCGGTCTCGAAGAAGCCGACCGGCAGGTGCGCAAGCCGGTCACCGCCGAGGAGCGGGAACGGCGCACGGCGACGCTGCGCAAAATGGTGGCCGCGACCGAGGAGTTCACCACCCTCGACGAGCGGGTCCGCCGCGTGGACCAGCGCCTCACCGAGCTGGAGGAGGCGGGCGTCGCGCGGCACCGCCCGCCGTCCGACGAGGCGGCCGCCGAATTGGACCGGATGGCGCGGGAGCGGGCCGAAGAGCTCCGGCGGATCAAACCGCGGCGTGGCATGCGCGACGACCTCGCCGTCCGGCTCGGGGCGGCCAACGATTCGGGCCACCCAGACGAGGCCGCGCTGGGCCCGGACCGGTTGCGCGACACCATAGACGAGCTGCACGCGCAGGCGCGGGAGGAACTGCGCGACGGCACGCTGCGCGTCGACGAACTGCCCGCCCGGCTGCTCCAGATCGACGGGTTGGCCGATGCCGCAAACGATGTGAACCAGGCGCACAACCGGATCGGCCGCTTACAGGACGAGATGGCGCGGGCCGCCGGTGTGTGGCGGCGACTCGTCGAGGCCGAGGGCGGGCGGATGGTGACCGACCGGGTCGGCATCGTCGAAGGCGAGCGGCCGCGGATCATCGTGCTCGGCCCCCGCAGCGATCCGGCGGTGCCGCGCGCCGATCACGATCGCGCCCTCGCCGACGCGCTGCGCCGCGACGCCGCGGTTGCCCAGGCTTTCGTGCGAGAGGAGACGACGGTCGAATACCGGCAGGTGCTGGCCGATCGTGAGGGCAACGCGCGGACGGCGGACATGGCGCCGCCGGAGGTGGAACGTCTCAGCAGCGGCTGGCACGACGGCAGACGGCTGCACATGACCGCCTGGCGAGACGCCGAAGGGAACCTGCACCCGGTCGACCCGACCCGCCCCACCTGGACAACCAACCGGGACGGCGGCACCCTGCCGAAGAAGTACAAGACGAAGGATCTGCCGGACGGCGTGAGCGGGTGGGCGATGGAGGACGTCGTCAACGACATCACGCTGCCCACCGATGATGTTCCGCAGGGTCAGATCCCGGAAAGCTCGCTGCCGGTGCACATGCCGCAGGCTCCGGTGCAGTACGACACCTCCCATGTGCCGCCGGGGATGAGTGTATTCGCGCAGCATTGGGGCGCCGACTCCTACAACATCGCGCGCCTGATCCTGATGGCGGCGTTGGTGCCGAACCACCCCGCGGTGAAGGCATGGATCCAGCGTCATCCGGAGATCGGCGAGTGGGTGCAGGCGCGGCCGTGGCTGCAGAAGATTCCGCCGTTCGGCACGGTCTTCCGCGACTACGAATGGTTCGCGCCGCCGGAGCGCAATATCCAGCCGATGCATCGGCCGTGGGATCCGGCCGAGCACGGCAACCCCGCCGACCGCGTGGAGATCCCGGAATCCCTACAGCGCGAATGGGATGCGGATGTAGCCAACTGGCGCCGCGTGCAGGAATGGGCCGACAGCGAATACGACCGGTTCCTGGCCGACGGTACCGACGTGGACCGGATCGCCGAGGGGCTGGAGACGCATCGGCGGGCACGGCAGCAGGCGGCCGCGCGCGATGTGGTCGACGTCGTCCGAGACGAGCTGGTCTCGGGGGACCGCGGCGTCAACCCGCTGCTCGACGTCGACGCCCAGCTGTCGCGCCTGCAGGATGCGATCGACCGGGTGGCGGAGCGGCTGGCCGACCGCTTCGCCTCCGACGACCGGGACGCGGTGCGCGACACCATCGAGGACATTCGCGAACTGCTGTACTTCGGCACCGATCCCGACGCCATCGCGGCCGTCCTCGCCGAGCACATGCGCGAGGACGTCCCGGTGTTCACCCGCGACCAGCTCCAGCAGATCAAGAACCATCTCATGCTCGACGAGCATCGGGTGCGCGATTACACCGACCCCCACGGCGCGTATGTGCGGCGGCCGATGGACCGGCTCGCCGATGTCGCCGAGGCGTGGAATCGCCTCATGGCGGGCGAGCCGCTGCCGCAAGACCTGCTGCTGCTGCAAGACGCCTCGGCCGAGTCGGAGTTCCTGCGCGCCAATCCCAGTGCGGGCTGGCGTGAGGCGAACATGCACGCCATCGGCCTCGGCTACCACTGGGACGCGGACCGCCCGCCGCTCACCGATTGGCGCGCGGGCATCCCGTATGCGGTCGATCCGGTCGCGCAGAATCCCGCCTGGCTGCCGCCCACGTCGGGAACCGACGGCCCTGAACTGCCGCCGCCCGACGGAACGCGACCTGCCGCGCTTCCACCGCGACCGGACACACCGAGTTCCGGCGGGACCAGACGTCCTGAACCCGCCGATCCGAATGCGGCCGGATCGCCGGAGCCTGCGACGGGTCGACGCGAGACTCCGCTGCACGAACCCCCGGCGATTCGTCCGGACCAGGCGCCCGAGTCCGCGCCCGGCGAGACCGAGCCGGGCGTGCCGCCCGAGTCTTCGACCAGTCGTCGGGATGACGCGTCCGAGGACCCGGCGCGTTCGGCGAGCCAGCCGCGTGATGTGCGGGTGTGGCCGCCGCAGTCGCGGCAAACTCCGGGTCAGCCGGAAACCACGGATGCGCCCGACTCTTCGTCCGGGCGGCCGGCTGGGCCTGATGAACCGCACCAGTCCGCGACCGGTCGTCGGGAAGATGTGTCCGGCGATCCGGAGCGTGCGAGCGGTGAGCCCGGGAAGGCGCGGGTGCCGTCGCCGGAACCCGGCGAGACGCAGGATCCGTCGAGTTCCGCTGAGGGCCCTGAGACGAATGCGAGTGGTGGAGCGCAGAAGCCGCCCGGCGGGCCGCCGACGCCGGCGCCCCCGCCCGAGGATGGACCGTCGCGACCCGGGTTGCCCAGTGAACCCTCGGACTGGTTCCTCCGCATGCAGATCGAGCAAGCCGAATGGAACGCCAGGATGGCGGCCGAGCACGCGGCGTGGCTGCACGAGATGGCCGAGCAGCCGTTGCCGCCGGACGCGACGATCGTCGACGAGATGCGGCAGTTCGCCGCCCGGATGCGCGCGGAGAACGCCGATATGGCGGCTCGCGTGGCGCAGCAGCGGGTGCAGGAGCTGCGTGATCTCGCCGCCGCCCGCCGGACCGCCGAGCCCCGACCAGGGGTCCCCGAGTCGGAATCGTCCTCCGGCCGTCCGGACGCCTCGTCGCAGGCCGACGAGGATGCGGAGCTCCCGATCCGCCCGGACGACTGGTTCGAGCGGATGCGTGTCGAGCAGGCCGAATGGGAAGCCCGCATGGGCGCCGAGCGCGCCGCTTGGCTGCGGGATATGGCGGGTCTACCGGAACCCTCGGGCACGGAACCGACCGAAGGACGCCCTGCCACACCGGAACTCGGCCCGCAAAGGGGACCGGAATCCGCTCCTGGAGCCGGGAAACCCTCCACCGGGTCGCCCCGCTCCTGGCGACCCGGTGCACCGGTCGCGCCGCGCGCGGATTCCCCCGGGAGCGCGGCGGAGACACCCGCGCAACCTGCGCCGGAACCCGCTTCTTCGGACACACAGCCCGAACGAACCAGCGACACAATGGGTCCCGGAGAGCCGAGCGAGACCGACGACGCCCACCCGGATCCGGTGGACGAAAGTGAAACGGCCATCCGCGCTGACGACCCCACCCCTGTACGACGTGCGGGCGAGCAGACTGAGCCCGGGAAGCGGACACCGGACGCGATTGCGCGCACGGAGGTCGGGAACGCCGAGGAACCTTCTGCGCGGCAGCCGGATTCGGCGTCTCGGCACACTGGCGAGCCCGGTGACATCCGGGTGTGGCCGCCCGATGGCGCGGAGCAGAAGGTGGCGCCGGAACCGCATGGTGCGGGTGGATCGCAGCATCCACCGCACGAGCCGCCGAGCGCGGCGCAGCCCGAGCTCGATCCGAGTGGATGGCGGCAGGACGGACCGGCGCGCTCGCACCAACCCGTCACGCCGGAACTGCGCGACGCGCTGCCACAGCTGCAGCAGCGGATTGCCGACGCCGCGGCCGCCCGAGCGGCGGTTGATCGAAGCATCACCGAACGCGCGCGTTTGCTCGGTTTGCGTCCGGAAGGGATGATGCCGCACGAGATCTCGCGTGCGGTCGACACGCTGATGCAGACGGAGATCGGGCGCGCGGAGGCCCTGCGCAACCGCGAGCACGTGCCGCGTGAGGAGATGGTGCAGTACTTCGACGATCTTCGCGCGGCCGAGCGACGCGTCGCCGATCTCACGTCTGCCGTCCGCGCCATCCGGTCGGACCTGAACAGGCTGCACCAAGCGGTCGCCGAGGAGAACAACGCCAGGACCGAGGCCGGGATCCTCGCCGCTCGCGACGTGCTGGTCGCCGAGGGCGCGCGGATGGTCGCCGAGGGCGTCGGTGTGCTGCCGGACGGGCAGCGGGTGGTGGTGGCCTCACCGCTGGCCGAGCCGGATCCGGTGCTGGCGCAGGAGACCAGGCGGCAACTGACCGATCAGGGCGTGCGCATCGACTTCCGCCTCGTCACGGTGGACGAGAACGGCGTACACGTCACCACGATCCGGCCGCCCGAGGAGGGGCGATCGCCCGCGCGGCCCGCACCGGATACGCCCGGTTCCGGCCCCGCGCAGGGCGAGTCGCGTGCGCCCCGGCCGCAGTCCGAACCGCCACGCATCGCGGGCGAGCCGAGTCAGCGGTCCGGCGGCGAACAGCCACGTGAAAATCAGCGGTCGACCGACATGGATCGATCGCCTTCACCGCCGCCTCGCGCGGAAGCCGGAACCGCATTGCCTGCCCCAGAATCCCGGCCCGGCTACGGAAACGATCCGGACGCGGAGTCGTCACGTGCCGGGCAGCCCTCCGCGCCTGAGGACACCCGCACCGATCAGATCACACCCGAGGCACGGGCCGAACTCGAACGTCTGCGCGCCGAGCGTGCGGAAGCGGTCGCGCGCAGCGAGGAACTACGCGCCCTGCGTGATCAGTGCGCCGAACTGTTGCCGGTCGACTCCGGGACCGACCTCACCCCCGAGCGGCTCGACGCGACGTTGGCGGAACTGCGCGGCAAGACGATGCGGGTCGACGACATGGCGCGCAGGCACGCTGCCATCGATGCCCTGGAAGACGCCGCCAGGGCCTGCCACGAGGCGGACGAGCGCGTCGCCGCGCTGGACGAGCAGATCGAGACGACGTATCTGGCGGGAACACCCGAAGGCGTCTACCGCGCGTTGCTGCGTGAGCGTGCCGCCTTGGCTTCGGAACGCGAGTTCTGGCGGGCGAAGCGCGATGACCGGTTCTCTCGGTTCGACACCCCCGGCCGCACGATCCACGACCCGGACGAGGCACTGAACCAGGACAATTCGACGGCGATGATCGAGGAGCTGACCGCGGAGCTGGTCGGCGTCCGGGACGTCGCCGGTTTCGGTGACGAAACCGACACGCAGATCCCGGAAGTGGTCGGCGAGGCGGAGCGCGCGCAGCGCTTGGCGTCGATCTTCAAACTCCAGGCCGCCGCGGAGCGGTTCAACGAGGCGGACCAGCGGCTGGCGGAATTGGATCAGCGCATCGCGCGACTGGAAGCGGCAGGCGCGGGTCCGCATCGGCCTCCGGACCCGGAGACCGTGGCCGAGCTGGAACGATTGGTCGCCAAACGCGCCGAGATCAAGAACGCCAAGGACAAGTTCGCCGACCCGGAGGTCGCGCTCGCGGAACTGGATCGGCGCATCGACGCCCTGCGTGCCGACCTCGCGCGGCAACAGCCGCTGCTGTCCGCGGAGGTCGCCGCCGAACTCGACCGGCTCGGACGCGAGCGCGCCGACCTGGTGCTCGGCATCAAACCGTGGCGGGTGATGCGCGACGACATCGCCGCGCGCCTGCGCGTCGATCCGGACCGGCTGGGTCCGCATGATCTGGCGGACACGCTCGACGAGGTGGCCGGTCGCACCATTCGTGCCGATGAGGTGGCCGAACGGGCCAGGAATCTGGAGTTGCTGCGCGAGGCGGCCGAACGGGTCAACCGGGCCGAGAACGAGATCGGCAGGCTCCAGGACCGCATCGCCGAGCTGGGCGGCGCCTTCCGGGACGTCTTGGCCGAGGCGGGTGCGCGCCGCATCACCGATCGCGTCGGCATCGTCGACGGGGAGCGGCCGCGCATCATCGTCGTCGGTCCGCGTGGCGCGCTGGACAGTTCGCGCGCCGATCACGACGCGGCGCTGCACGACGCGTTGCGGCGCGATGCCGGCGTCGTGCAGGCGTTCACCCGGCCGGAGACGACCATCGAATACCGGCAGCTCATCGCCGATCGCGAAGGGGGATGGCGCACCGAGGATCTGGCGCCACCGCGCCGGGAGTTCGTCACCTCGCGGTGGCGCGACGGCGACCCCGGCATCCACCTGACCCGCTGGCAGGACGCCGAGGGCGAATGGCATCCGGTGAACCCGGACCGGCCCGGCTGGGAGCAGCGCGGGCATTCGGGGACCGTGCCGAAGAAGTTCTCCCCGCGCGATCTGCCCGAGGGCGTCAGCGGGTGGGCGGTCGATCCGTTCCAGGCAGCGCTGGTCGATCCGTTCGTCGACAATGGGCCCGGCGTCAACGCGGACTTGCTGCCGGTCATTCCGGGTGGCAAGCCGCTGGACCCGGGCGTGCCCACCTATGAGCTGCCATTCGCCGACGTCTTCTACAACACGATGCGGATCATCCTGGAGTCGGCGAAGCTGTCCGGGTTCACCTGGTTCAGCGACAAGAACCATCCCGGACGGATCCGCCCTGGCTTCAAGGGCCATCCGTGGTTCCGGGCGCCGCGCCTCGACGTGCAACCGATGGCGCGGGAGTGGGACGTCCGCGATGAGGTGCTGGACCACGGCAACCTCACCGAGCCGTTCCTGCGTAAACAGCGTGAGGCGCAGGAGAACTGGGCGCGGGTGCAGGAGTGGGCCGATGGCGAGTACCAGCGTTTCCGCGCCGACGACAGCGACATCGATGCGATCACCGACAACCTCGCCGTGCACCGCGAGGCCGACCGGACCGCGCGCGCACGGGATCTCATTGCCCAGATCGCACACCAGCTCGCGACCAGAGGCGAGTTCGACGTCGACGGGCTCGCGGAAGGCTTGGCCGGTCAGTTGCGCGACGAACAGCCGGGCGACGCGATGCAATTGGTCACCGACATCAGCGACGTGCTGCGCGAGGCCGCCGGCGTGGTCGACCTCGCGGATCTTGCCCGGCCGGTGGCCGATCAGCTCGCCGACAGCACGCCGGAGTTCACCCGCGACGAGATCGAGCGGATCAAGAATCACCTGATGCGTGACGAGCACCTGATGCGCGACCCGCGCGACGGCGTGCTGGTCCGCCGTCCGCTGGACGCGGTGGCCGACGTCGCCGAGGCATGGAACCGGCTCATCGCGGGCGCGCCGCTGCCGCAGGACATCTTGATGCTGCGGGACGGCTCGGCCGAGTCGAACTACCTGCGCGCCAACCCGACCGCCACCTGGCGCGACGCCAACCAGCACGTCATCATGATCGGCCTGGACTGGAATGCCAACCGCCCACCGCTGACCGGCTGGCGCGCCGGAATCCCCTACGCGCCCGCGTCGCTCACACCGGACCGCCAACTCCCACCCCGCGCGGACACACCGGAGCCGCCGCCCAGCCCAGAGCCACGGCCTGACACTCCGCCGAGCGCGCTTCCTCCAGCAGAGGATGGGGTGTCGCATGCGGACCAACGCCCCGAACGCTCGCGTTCGGAGATGCCGGGAGAGGATGCGGCTCCTGATGGTTCTGCGGAGCCGCTCCCGCGCCGTTTATCCGAAGACGCTGCCGCAGAAACTTTGTCCACCGGCCGTGCTGCCTCGGATCCGCCGCGCGGCGCGTCACCGGACGACGCCGTTACCAACCCGGTCCCGCGTCCGAACGCCACTCCGGAAACGGACACGGCGGCCGCCGCAGGTATTCCGCGGCCGGGGGACGACGCGTCTACGCACCCTGTCGCGCACGTCGGCCAGCCGGCCGAGCAGATGACGCCCCCCGATCCGACCGGCGGTGTTGCCAACCAGCCGGAGGGCGTGCCGGAGCGTTCGGTGGAGTCGCGTCGTCTGCTATCGGATTCGGGGACTGAGCACGGTGTCGCGCAGCCCACGCGTTCGGCGATCGAGCCGGGTGGGTCAGGCAGGCGTGCCGACGGCATCCAGGGCGCGGATATCACAGGTCCCGAGCCTGTTTCGCGACCCGCGGAGGACGAAGGAGCTACGGAGGCGGCCCGGCGCGCTGGCGAACCGGTCGAGCAGGTGGCGCCCCCCGAGGGAACGCAGGGCGCCGCCGACCGGTCGCGGCATGCGCCGGAGGAATCCGTGCGCCCGCGCCGTCCCGCCGACTCCGAGACCGACCGCGGCGACAGCGAACCGGAAGAAGGCGGTGCGGGCACGGTCGCGCCGTATGATCCGCAACCGCATCGGCCGGACTCGGGTACCGCCGCAGAACCGCTTGTGCGGCAGGATGTCACGCCTATCGCCGGTGACGAACGCAGCTCGTCCGATGGTGTCGGTCTTGCGGGGGAGGACTCCGATAGCGCTTCTTCCGAGCGGGATGGACCCCGGATGGATCTCTCGGAAGGAGAATCGGATTCGGATCGGGACGACTCGGCCGAACCAACCGAGGAAGGAACCGCCCGCCGCGACGAGCCGCGGGCCGACGAGGAAGACACCGAGTCCACGGAGGAGCCGGACGCGCAGTCGTCGGAGAACCCCGAGACGGGAGCACGCTCCGAGCGCGGCGGTACGCCCAACCCGCCGGGCGGAACCACTGGCGAGAACGGCGACGACGGCGCGGAACCGCCAGGCTCGCAGCCGAACCCGCAGGACACTCCGGGCCGTTCCTACCCGCCCGGTTCGTCGTTGCGATCGCACATCCCGCACCTACCGAAGCGCTACGACTTCGACATGCCGGACCCACTGCACATCCCGGTGCAGGACCTGCCACCCTTGCTTCCACAGCCACAGCCACAGCCACAGCCACAGCCACAGCCACAGCCACAGCCACAGCCACAGCCACAGCCACAGCCACAGCCACAGCCACAGCCACAGCCACAGC